>JAGWJK010001058.1 GCA_028865845.1 Rhizobiaceae bacterium | reverse complement strand
CTGGCGATCGATTTCATCTGGTTGAGCACGATGGCCAATGTGCTCTATCGCCCGCTGCTTGGCGATCTCGTCGCGCCGCAATTTCGCATCGTGCCGGCGATGATCTTCTATCTGGTCTACGTGGCCGGCTTGACCTTTTTTGCCGTTCGCCCCGGCCTCGCCGGAAGCTCTCTTTCGATCGCACTTCTTTACGGTGCCGCCTTCGGGTTCGTCGCCTATGCGACCTATGACCTCACCAATCAGGCGACGCTCAAGACATGGGCGACGACACTGACGGTTGCCGATATTATGTGGGGTACCATCCTGTCGGCCGTCGCCTCGGCTGCAGGGCAATGGCTGACCATCAGGATCGCCGGTCCGCTATAGGCCTTGGCAGAGGCACAGGGATCTATTCCATTGCCAGGATCATGTTGCGGACGACCGGATAGATTTCCTTTTCCCAGCGACGGCCATTGAAGACGCCGTAGTGCCCGACATTCGCCTGAAGATGATGGCGTTTCAGATGCGGACGCAGGGAGCGACAGAGATCATGCGCTGCCGAGGTCTGGCCGAGTGCGCAGATATCGTCGCGCCCACCCTCGACGGTGAGCAGCGCTGTGTTGCGGATCTTTCCCGGATCCACCTTGTGGCCGTGATGAGTGAATTCACCGGTCGCCAGTTCAGCTTTCTGAAAAATCCGATCGATGGTTTCGATGTAGAATTCCTCGGTAAGATCGAGCACGGCGAAATATTCGTCGTAGAAGGTCTTGATCTTCTCCGCTTCGGCCGTCTCGCCCTTTGCCAGATGCTGATAGAGCTTGCGGTGGGCATCCTGATGGCGTTCCATGTTCATGGCCATGAAGGCGACGAGCTGGATGAAGCCGGGATAGACCCTCCGTCCGCCGCCGCGATAGCGCCAGGGAACACCGCTGATCAGCGAGTTCTCGAACCAGGCGAGCGATTTCGACACCGCAAGCTCGTTGACCTTGGTCGGGCTTTCCCGCGGATCTATCGGCCCTGCCATCAACGTCATGGTGCGCGGCGTCGCGTGATGGCGTTCCTCCGACATCACCGCGACGGCGGCCAAAGCCTGGACGCAAGGCTGGCAGACGGCGAGGATGTGACCACCGGGTCCGATTTCTTCAAGGAAACGAATGATATAGTCGATATATTCGTCGACGCCGAAGCGGCCGGCCGAGATCGGAACGTCGCGGGCATTGGCCCAATCGGTGATGTAGACATCGTGGTCGCGCAGCAGCGTCTGCACCGTGCCGCGCAGCAGCGTGGCGAAATGGCCTGACAGCGGCGCAACTACCAGAACGCGGGGGCGCGGCGCATCGACATCGGTCGCGAAATGCAGCAATTGCCCGAAGGGGAGGTCGAGCGCGGTCTCGACGGTCACCGGAACCTCGCGATTGCCGACCGTGACCTTGGTGATGTCGAAATCCGGCCGTTCATGGGTAATCTGGAAGCGAGAGATCAACTCCATCGCGGCAGCGAAATGCAGGCTGAGGTCGCCGTTCCAAAAGGCCGTGCCCGAGAACATCTGCAGGCGTCGCGCCCAATCGCGCACGGGTGCGATGAGATCATCCTGGAACTGGTAGGCCTGATAAAGCATCACCGGTATCTCCCGCGCCGCGCAGAAATGCGGCGGTGCAAAAAATGCTAGTGCAATATCTCTTGCGATGCGAGAAGATTATGAGCGGAAAAGCATTGTTGTCCGACAAGGATTTGAACGCGATGACCAAAGCGACACTGACGATCTCCTCGAAGAACTATTCCTCATGGTCGCTGCGCGGCTGGTTGCTCTGCCGCATGGCGGGGCTCGACTTTACCGAAGTGCTGGTGGAGCTCGACGACAACGCCCGTCAGGAGCTTCTCTTGCTTTCGCCCTCTGTCCTCGTTCCAAGGTTGATCCATGACGGCGTGACCGTCTGGGATACGCTGGCGATCGCCGAATACCTGCATGAGATCGTCCCCGAGGCCGGCCTCTGGCCCGCCGATCCTATTGCGCGCGCCCAATGCCGGTCCGTTTCCGGCGAAATGCACTCCGGCTTCCACAATCTACGCTCCGCACTGCCGATGAACCTCAAGGCACGGCATGCGAGCTTCAAGATATTTTCCGGTGCGCGACCCGACGTCGAGCGCGTCAAGGCGATCTGGACGGAGTGCCTGGATGCGAGCGGTGGGCCATGGCTGTTCGGCGTCAAACCGACCGTCGCCGACGCAATGTATGCGCCCGTCTGCACGCGCTTTCGCACCTATGCGGTCGAGTTGGAACCAAAGCTTGCAGCCTACGTCGAGACGGTACTGTCCTGGCCGCTGATCGGCGAATGG
>JAGWJK010000064.1 GCA_028865845.1 Rhizobiaceae bacterium | reverse complement strand
ATCGCGCCGCGGTTTTTGATCGAAGACGAGTTGGAAAGCGGCGCACTCGTCGCGCCGGCTGGCTTCCTGGTGTTCAAGGACGGCTTTTGGGCTCGGCCCTTCGATCCGCAGGGCAAGCTTTCACGCAACGCGAGGATCTTTCTCGACTGGCTGCGGGACCATGGGCGTCTCACGGACGACGGACGCTTGCAGCGCCAGTCTTTACCGACCCCGGTCTGAGCGATGTCGTTCGGCGGGGATAAGTATCGGGCGGAGCCTTCAGTTCAAGTCGTGCGCGACGTGCTGTTGATGACCGTCGGGCTGACCTCGATCGAAAGGTAGGCCAGCGTCTTGCGATCGAGCACGATCCGTCCAGCAACCTCATAGCCCGTTCCGCTTTCGGCTGCATGCCCTTCGACAGCGAAGACCACCGTGGCGCGGTTGGCGAATTTCGTGATGTCGACCGGCGAGATCCGAAGGTCGACGGTGAGGTTGCGGCCATTGCTCATCAAGACTTCCGCACGCCCCAAAGATTGAAGCGTGGCGGCTTTTGCGAGGAATACCTGAGCCGCCCGGTTGCGGAGGTAATCGTGAAGAGCGGCGCGGAGCGCATCCGGTTCTCGCGTGGGTGGACGCCAGGATGTCATGGCTTGCCTCCGTCTAAAGCGGAAAGGAGGGTGGGATGACGAGCGTTCGCCGGTACGGGTGAATCGTACAAGGACTGACAGAACGTGCCGATTGCCGGTGAAACCTCCTCGACCAGGCTAGCCCAGTTGCCGATCGTTCCGGTCTTCACCACCTCGACAGACGGATACCAGGAGGAGACACCGTCCTGATGATGCCAATACCAGGGCCAGTTCGGTAGGGTCAGCAACAAGGCCTTGGCGCCCATGGCGCCAGCGAGATGCAGCGGAACACCATTCGGACCGATAATCCCGTCCGTCTCGGCAATAACGGCGGCGAGATCGGCCATCGAGGAAAAGTGAACGCCGGCATCGATGACAACAGGCCAATCGGCCAGCTGATGGCGTGCCTCGTCCCACATCACGCTGACGAGGGTGCCTTCAAAATCATCGAAGGCGGATTTGTAGTCCTCAAGCAGCAACCCCGGTCGCGTGGCATCCCATGCCAGCGCGATCAGCGGCCGCGGCAGTCCGGCAAGCGAGCGGCGCCAGATTTCCCGCCGCTCCCTGGGCGCTGCGACGTAGGGAAGAGCCGATGTCATAGTGCCGCGAACGCGTTCGGGAAGTGCCAGGGCATAGGAGAGCGGCAGAGCGCGGACGAGATCGTCCCGGTCCTCGGCCTTCGGTATGTCATTGGCTTCGAAACGTTTGCCCGGCATCAGAGCGACGATATCGCCGAGGCTGGACGCCCCAAGTACGGTCGTTGCGGAACCACTCTCCTGTGCGCTCAAGCCAAAGCGCAGAAGCACCATCGCGTCGAGGCTCGACAGATTGCCGTCGATGACAAGGCTTGTTTCGCCAAGCGCCGCCGCTACTTCGTCGTCGCTTGCTGCATCCTTCCCTTCGCTTTTCGTCAGACCCAGCATGGCGTGCAGATCCGCCTGCAGGAAGGTCGGCGCCACCTTATCAAACAGGCCGAGTGTCAGGCAGCAATCGCGGATCAACGCCATGGTCAGCGTCTTCTGTGTCGGCGTCATCGTAGAGAACTTTGCCGTCAGTGGCTGCAACAAACGCAAAGCCTGGGCAGGATTGCCGCAAATCCTATAGGCGCCGGCAAGCGTCAGCGCCGCATCGATCTTTTCCGGATGCTGCTTGGCAACCGCCAGGAATTCGGCAAGCGCCGCGTCCGCTTCACCGCGATAAGCCATGACCTTCACATAGGTTTGCCAACCGGAGAGCAGATGCGGCGTCAATGTGACCGCCCTTTTGGCGAGACGGTGTGCCTCCGTCAATTGCCCGAGGCTGAGAAGCGTCTCGGCCAGATAGCTTTGCAGAGAAACATTCGCAGGCTGTAGCAGGTGAGCGCGTTCGAGATAGGGAAGTGCTTCGGCATGGTTGCCAAGAACGGAGAGCTGCGCACCGACGAGCGCCAGAAGATCCGGATTATCGGGATCTTGCGCAAGCGCTTTGCGGCTGTAGGTGAGCCCCGGACCTGGCAGTCCATCCTCGACATACATCTGCGAGAGAGCCGTTAACAGACCGGGATCGGCCGGATAGTGCGTCAATGCCTGGATCAGCAAGCGCTCGGCCGCCTTCTGATCGCCTTTCTGGAGCAGCGCGCCAGCCTTGAGCTTGTTGATTTCGGGATGGTATCGATCCAGCGCCAGGCCCTGCTCGATGGCAACGGCGGCGATATCAGACCGATCCGACAACATCGCGGCCTTGGCAAGCAACGCCAGCGCATCGCAATCGGTATTCGCCTTCGCCGCTGCCCGCATCGCAAGCTCCATTGCCACATCGAGGCGACCGTCCGCTAGCCGAAGCGCGGCGAGTTCCTTGAGGGCAGGGATATTCGAGGGGCTGACGTCGAGCACGCTTTCATAGAGTAGCACGGCATCGTCGTTGCGTCCGGCGGCGCGATGACTTCTCGCGGCAGACAATCGTTCGTCGATCAGCAGCATTCGCAACCACCATTGAAGCATCGCCACGTGTGACTGGTTTGGCGCCTAATCTCGACCGATGCCAGGTCGTTATGACCGAGCCGATCAGCCGACACTGACGCGCTCCGCGTCGAGCCTGACATCCCGTTGCGCGGTGACGAGAGCGATCTCGCTGTTCTGCGTGGCGACGGTATCGATGTTTTGAACCAGCGTGCCGGCATTCAGCATTTCCACCTCGGATATGATGGCCGTCCGCATCTCGGCCTTCGTCGTCAGCGTCCTTGCGCCGATCGTCTTGTCGACGACGGTCTCGACGACACTTTTGAAATTGCTGGTCAGCGCCTGTCCGGCCTGCGCCATGTTGCGGGCTAGAAGAGTGAGCTGGCGGGCGGCAAGGCTCATCGACGGTGCATTGAGCTCCAGCTTCTCGGCGGCGCTGATGGTGATCTGTCGGGCTCCGGGAACGGAGATTTCAGCACCGTGCTGGTTTTCCCGTTCGAGGACAGCGAGGATATAGGCTTCGCCGCCGATCATGCAGACGAGGACCCGATCGCCGATCGCCGGGGCAAGGAGACAGCTTGCGGCCTGCCGCGCGTGAACGCTTGCGCCTGCATCCGTTTCCACGCCCGCCTCGGTCGCGGTCATCAACGTCTTCACCGTGCCGCGGACCAATTTATCCTCGGAAGTTGCCGGCTCCGTCGATGTTGCGGCGTGCTGAGCCGCCATGCGGCTCGTCATCAATCCTGTCATGCTGTTTCCCCGTCCGGATTTTCCGGTCTGCATCACATTTGGTTTTTGATTTCGGCTATGTCGTTGTCGGGTCCGCTGACCTTCGAGACCACTCCCTTGACCCAGGTCTGCACGCCGGCGTTGCCTGATTCGACAGCCTTCGTCTCGTTGCTGACCGCCGTCTCATCGGTCTTGGTGACCGTGGCTTCCGCCTTTGCACCGAAGATGAAGAAGTTCGCCTTGGCGGCGACGAACTTGCCTTCCTTCATCTCATATTTGTTGCGGACAAAGTCCACTTTGATGAGACCGATATCGATCTTGCAGATGTAAAGGGTCATGGCGATGCTGAGCGAAATCGTCAGGTCGATCGATGTCGTGATGCTCAGGGCGTCGCCGAGCCAGTAGGAAAACTTTCCGCCCAGCGTCACGTCCACCATGCCGCCCAGCTTGTAGGTGTAGACGTTGCAGCGATAGTAGCTGAAGCTGTCCTGCGTGGTGGACTTGAATTCGTTGCCATTGATCTCGATGGTCGCCTGCAGGCCCTTGGTCGTCAGGTTTCCCTGCCCCCCGCCGGCAATGATGGAAATGCTCTTCGTATTGGCGTTCTTGATCGTTATCGTCTCGCTGGAATTGATGACGATATCCTTGTCCGCATTGACGTTCAGCTTGTCTTCGGTGTCGATGTTGATCAGCCCGGTGCTGTGCAGGTAGGTCTCGTCGGAACTGCGCATCAGCAGCCGGCCATTGCAGGCAAGCAGAATCCCCTTGGGCGTGCCCTGGCCACCATTGGCCGTTTCGTCAACGACATGGGCGCGCGGAAAGAAAAGCGCGCGGTTGGCGTCATTGCTCTGGGCGCCCGTCTCCAAATCGGAATAGCTGCCGAGGCGGAAATAGGCGCCCGGCGTGGTGCCGTCGTCCGTTGCAACGGTCGAATCGCTGCCAAGCGTTTCCGGCACGAAGAGGTAGGTGGAGGAGTTCTGGTAGGCCGTACCGGAAGTATCGGAGACTGCGTCGGTCATTGCCGTGTCCTTGGGCTGTCGTTAGCGGGCCGCACCGTCGCACATCTGCAAGATGATGCCGGATGCGGTGCGCGTGCGATGAGCGACGTTGCTGTTGGTTTGCGTGACGGGATTGGAAAGATGGGCGTTGGAGAACGCGCCCATGATAATCGGCCGGTCCGGATCGCCGTGCAGGAAGCCGAGGATCACTTCCGTGCCGACATTCAGCGTCGAATGCGAGCCGAAGCCATCGCCGCCGCCGTATGGCTCGACCTTGCGCACAAGATAACTCGCCTTACCGCCGGAAAGGCCGCTTTCTTCGTCGTGGATGCGGATGCGATAGCGGCCGTACTGGTCGAGCTCCGCACGCTTAGAGCTGCCTTCGCCATCGACGAAGCCGATCAGGACACCATTGACGACCGGTTTCGGCGTCGAGAGCGGCGGCCGGTATTGCAGGGTGAAGGGGATGCAGGTGAAGCGGTTGCGATATGGCTCGCTTTTCTTGTCCGTCGAACTGAAGCCGAGCGGGGTCGGCTCGGCCATCTCGTGCTCGATCTTGGTGACGACGTAGTAGTCCTCGAGTTCCGAGATGGGATGGTCGACCAACCTGAAGATCATGCCGGGACGAAGCAGCGGAATGTTGCTTTCGCCGGCATATGTCTGCCGCTCGCAGGCGATCCGTTCCATCCGCCGCGCCGCCAGAAAATTGCCTTCGCCGATGGTCCGGTAGTTTTCGCTGTATTCGACGTCGACGCCCTGGCCGGAATATGCGGCATAATGCGAAACAGAGAGGTCTACCGTCGGCGTTTCGTCGTTGAATTCGCGGCGATGGATCGATCCTGCCGCGACCTTGACGGTACCCTTGAACGAGCGGATGGCAAAGTCCCCCTGGCTGCGGATCTGCGCTTCGCCGCGAAACGGCAGCTCTTCGGTCAGCTTGCGGCCGGACACGCGGCGGAAGTGCTCCTTGCGATCGCAGAACTGCACGACTTCCTGATCGCCGCTCTGATCGAACATGTAAAAAATGCCGAATTTTTCGCAGAGCCGGGAAATGAAGGCGAGGTCGCTTTCATTGTATTGCATGGTGAAATCGAGCTTCGGATAGCTGGATTTGTCGGCGAGGATCTGGTGCGGAATGGAACGGCCGACGCGGCTTCCGGCCGTCTTCGAACCACTCTTGTTGCCGTCGCTCAGTTCCTTCTCGACGATCTCGACCACGTTCATGTCGCGATCGGTGCCATAGATCTGGTTTTGCCGGCTGAGCTTCATCAGCGACAATTCCGGCGCGATGACGAAGCGGTAGCAGAATTCGCGATTGGTGGTCGGGTCGAGCGTCGTCACCGCGGCAATCACGCCTTGCACTGCGGTCTCTTCGTCGAGCACGCGCAATTCAAGCTTCGCCGCCTTGCCGAGCATCGGTTCGACATGCAGCGGGTTGCGGCAGACGACATCGACCTCGAATTCGTAAGGGCTCGACAGTGCCTCGCGTCCACGCACACTTTCGACATAGACCGCCTCCGAAATCGTGCCCGGCAGCGTGATCAGCATTTCCTGCATGCTATTCGTGCTCATCTTCTACTCTCTCGTCTGGTGTCGTCAGGCGCTCGGATTGATCAGGCATATCTGTGAAGGGACGATCGTCATTCCGACGGAATTGGGCGTGATGCCATTCTGCAGGGTGGGGTCCAGCAACGCGCGCGTCGCCGGCATCGCCTGGATGAAGAATTTGATCGAGCCCTTGGCATTGTGGCTCTCGGAACAGACCATGCCCGAGGCAACGCCGGGACCCGGACCGCTGATCGTCACCGGCGCTTCGTTCATGAGATTGTGCGAGGGCATGCACATGATCAGGAAGCGGAAATTCGTCGGAATATCCGTGGGACGCATTCCCATGCTGATAAAGGGAAGGGGAATGGGGCCGACGGGCGTCGGTTGCAGGTAGACGTCGGGAAACGAGAAATCCATTCCTGGTATGGGCCCCTGTGAATTCACGAACATTCTCTATCTCGTCTCCCTGATATCGTCGCCGTCGAGCGCGACGCGCTGCGGCGAATAAAGTTCGCCGATCGCGCGGTCCTGATCTGTCTCGATCATACTGCCGGACGCGCCGGCAAACAGCGCGCCGTCGCGTTTGGCTGCATGAAATTTGGTGTTTGAAAAAGTCGCCGCGCCGAAATTGCCGGCGGAGAGATCGGCGCGGGAAAAATCCGCCTGTTGCAGGTTGCAGCGCTCGAACTGCGCGGCTTTGGCATCGGCTTCGATGAAGGCTGCCGAATAGAGTTGGCTGCCGTTGAAGATCGCACCCTTGATGCTGGATTGAACGAAATTCGCCATGGACAGATTGCTGTTCGACAGATCGAGCCCATCCATCCGGCTCTTGGTGAAGCAAGTCATGTTGCCGGAAATTCCAGCGGCGGACGCGGCCTCGAAATCGCAATCGGCAAAGACGCTGCCATCGAGACGGGCAGCGTCGAGGCGCGTCTCAGTGAATTTGCCTTTGTAGAACGTGCAACGCTGCAGCGACTGCCCCTGGAGGTCCTTGCCCGAGAGATCGGCATCGGCGAAGACGGCGGTGTCGATATGCACATCGGTCAGGTCGATACCGCGCAGGTCGGCCTTGGTCAGCATGACGCTCGACAGGACCGCGCCACTCAGCGACAGGCTCTCGATCGGACAATCGAGGAAGGCCGAACGTTCGACGGTGGTGTCCCTGAAATCGGTCTGCGAAATATCCGTCTTGGCAAAGGATGCCTTGGCGATCGCAGCGCCCTGATAGGCGGCGGCGACCGCCTTGCCCGCGACGAACTGCGTCGTTTCGAGCTGACAATCGCGGAAATCGGCGCGAGACAGGTCGCAATCGACGAAGCGTGTACTGGACAGGATGCAGCCGGAGAAGACGGCATCCTGAAGATCGCAGCTGGTAAACGAGGCCCCGCTCAGATCAGCGCCTTCGAACGAGCTAGCATTGAGGGTACAGAGAACGAAGGAGGCTTTTCGCATCGATCGCCGGGCGAAATCCGTGCCGGACGCGATCTTGAGCATCACCGGCTGCGCATGTGCAAGATAATCGAAAATTTCCGGCAGATCGGTCGGCAGTCGTTCGGGTTGCCTAGACATCGCTCGGTACCTCCAGCAACGTCTTGCCGAGGTTGGCACCGGTGAGGTCGCAGCTTCCAAGTTTGGCGTCCGTCAGGTCCGCGAGATAGAGATTGGCGCCGCGCAACGATGTCCGCCGCAGATCGACCTTTCCGATGGCCGCCCCATAGAGATTGGCGCCGAAAAGATCGCTGTCGACGAGGATCGACTTATCGAAGCGCGCGCGCTTTAGCGAAGCGAGCCGCAGGTCGGAGGCGCTCATGTCGCAATCGTTGAATAGGCAGGAATCGCAGCGCGCTCTGACGAAGCAGGATTCCGTCAGGTCGGCGGTGTTCCACGACGTGTCGGTCGCCACGACCTCCTCGAAGCAGCCGCCGCTGAGGTCGCCCTTGCCGATGAAGCCAACGCAGTTCATGTACGCGCGCGAGAAATTGGCGCCGGGAGCCGTCAGTTCCATGAAGGCCACCCGTTCCAGCACTGCGTCCTCGAAGGATGCATCCTTCATGGCCAGCACCATGAAGGATGCGCGACTGATGCGAGCCTTGTCCAGGACGAGGCCATCGGCTTTGCTTTTCAATATCTGCAACTCGCTCATCTCGGCGCCGCTGAAGTCGGCTTCATCGAGAACCGATTCAATAATCGTCATCCGTGACGCGCGCATTTCACGGGCCGACGCTCCGGTGAAATCCGTGCCGACAAAGGTGCAATTGTTCAGCTGACAGCGGTCGAGCGTGCTGCCGTGCAGCACGGCCTTGCTGAGGTTCGCCTTGTCCATGACGGCGCCGCTGAAATCCGCGCCGGTGAGAGTGGCTTCGGTAAAGACCGCGCCTTCCAGGTTTGCGCCGACGAAGCGGGCGTTGGTAAGATCGGCGCGCTCGAAGAATGTTGCCCTGAGATCGATGCCGCTGAAATCCGCATTGCGCAGATCGGCGCCGGCGAGATCGGCGCCCTTGAAATCGTGTCCTTCATTGAGTTTTTCGATCACGAAGGCGCCGAGGCGCGAAGCCACGCCAGGCAGGAAGGCCTGCATCGGGAAGATCGCGGTCGGCGTCTTCTGGCGACCGGCGAGGACGGCTTCGTCGACCATCTCCTCGGCTTCGTCGAGGGTCTGCAAAGCCTCCGATTTCTTCCTCTCCACCAGCGCAGCCGGAGCCGCTTTCTTGCCTTCCGGGTCTGCGGCGGCAGGCGTGAATTCGCGCACCTTCGACATCAGACGTTCGATAGCATCGCCGTCGCCGCTGCCCACCAGATGCGGGAACTTTGCCTCGATGGTGGCGGCCGCCTTTACAATCGCCTGTTCGGCATCGCCACGATCGAATGCGATCTCTTCAGTCGGGAACAGCCCCGCCGGGGTGGCCGCCGCCTCTTCGGGCAGGGGCAAAGTCGTTATGTCACCGAAAAGATTGCCGAACTCCCGGTGTACGTCCGATGTCTCGTCGACGGGCTGGCTGAAGTCGAAGCCGTCCAGTCTGGTCTTCTCGATCGATTGCCGCGCTTCGAACAGCAGCGAGCCTTCCGGCTGCCGCATCGCCCGGGCACATGCTGCCGCAAATTGCGCTTCAACGGCCTCTTCATCAACAGGCTCGCTGTCGCCAAGGGCATCGAAGATATTGTCGAGCGTATCGGGCAGATGCGCGAAGGCCTCGCCGGAGAATTCAGGATGAAGTCCTTCAAGCGCGGTCTTGTTATCGCCAAGGACGCGATCGGCACCGGCAAGGCCGGAGACCAGATCGTCATCAAGCGTCAGGTCCGGGAAACGCGCCATGTGAGCGTCGTCGGCGATCGGCTGCTTCAGGAAATCGTTGAGGAATGCCGCAGGTGCGGATTTGACGATCGCGCGACGTTGAAGTTCGGCGGCGGCCATCTCGCGATCCCTCATTTCCAGGACCGCCTTCTCCATGGTCTTCACATCATCGATCAGTTCGGCCAGGTCGAAATCGCCAGCGGCGATCTCCTCCGCAGTCGGTAGAGGAACCGGCGGCAAGCTATCGATTTTGCTGTCGTCCGGCGGCGGCACCAGGTCGGCCGGCAGACCTCGGTCCTCGATCGCCTTTTTCGCCGCCCAGTTCATGTTGTCCATGAACAATTGCTGCTTGGCGCGCGCATCTTCGAGTTTGGCGGCGCGCCGGGCCGAGACGATCGCCAAATCGGGTTCAGGCATCAGCTGAAAATCGGAGAAGACATGCTTATGCGCCTCCTGCCGATCGGTCCGCAGTCCAAAGACATGGCGGTAATAATCGGCCGGCCGGGGAGGTGCTTCGGCGTGCTCCATCGCGATCATGACCGTGGCGATGTCATCGCAGAAGGAATCAGCGCCCTTCGCGACCGCCCGGAATGCCATGGTCGCCTTGGTGATGTTCGGAAACAGGGTCACGGTGTCGCAGACCATTCGTGTTTCCGTAAGGGTGCCGTCGCTGCGGTGGATGAAGGCGCGAAGCCGTACATTCGGCAATTGGCCTGCGGCCAGACCTCCGCGCGACATGCCTGAGACGGTAAAGGCCTCATCGCAATTGAAATGGGTATCGAAGCGCTGGTCCTCCGGCGCGTCGCAATAGAAAAGCGGATTGAAATCGGCGGGCCGGCGCGGCGAGACGTTCTTGATCCAGTTCTGGTCGTAGGTACCGGCATAGCGCATGCGTTGCGGCGCATCCGGCGGCAACGGACCAAAACCGGTCGGTATCGGCCTGTCGTCGATCGAGCGGATCGGACGGTCGGCATCCTCGACATTCGGGAGCGGCGCCTCATAGCCGGCATCGACGATCTGCCGTGCCTTGTCGCCTCTTCCGCGCGGATTGAGCTTGTGGTCGGGACCACCGAATGCATGCAGGTCGTCGATCGGCATCTGATCGAACGGGCGCGCCTCGCTCATCACGATGCCGCGATCGGTCATCCGCCAGTAGCGGTCGCCGAAGACCACCAGCCGCTTCTCGATCGTGCCAAGCCTTGCTGCAACCCTGATGCCGGTAATCGGTTCATCGCCGGGCGCCATCGCCGAGCCGACCACGATCATTTCGCCTTTGGGCTTCAATTGCCCCTTATCGAAGATGGCTCCCTTGGGCATCTGCTCGACGACCATCGGCCACAGCGCCTGGTCGGTCAGGAATTTGCGGGGATCGGCGAAGTCGAACAGAATGAAGGCGGAGAGGGTCATCTGCCCACCACTTTCAGTGGGCTCCATATGAAGGGCGGTAGCAATACGCGACGGCTTGATGATGGCTGGCATGCTCGTCGCTCCTCTCTTGGCAAGGTGTTCTGTTCGACCGGCGATCGGCGCTGGTCCGGCGCGCAAATTTCCCCGATCGGCCGATACCGTCAATTCCAGAAAAAATGCGCAGTGCCGCTTTGGCCCCGAAACGGCGGTTTCTCATATGCCAATGAAATCAATCCTGCCTCTTTGGCGAATATCGCCGTTTCGCGATTCCTGGAGGTCAGGCAGCAGTATGGAAACCCGCGCGATTGTCGCGAGGCTGAGAGGAAAACTTCTCAACTAAGAACGGGAGAAAAATCGAGGTCGCCGCTACAACTATCTGATTTAATGACGGAAATTTTTCCATGATCAAGTTGGCACGCCGCTTGCTGCTGAAGATGGCGCTGACACCCTCGAACCCGTCAGTCGATCACTCGCGATTTTTCTGGAGATATTTTTTCATGGCTAACATCGGCTATATTACCATCAACGGCTCTACCCAGGGCGCCATCACCAAGGATGCCTCGACCGCTGACTCCATCGGCAACACCTGGCAGGAAGGCCACGAAGGCGAATCCATCGTTTAC
>JAGWJK010001057.1 GCA_028865845.1 Rhizobiaceae bacterium | reverse complement strand
GTCGCCATGAAGCTTGCGGAGAATGCGCCCACCAGCAGCGAAATGAAAGCCCACAAAGAGGCGTAGATGCCCAGTTTGCGCGCGGCATCTGCGGCTTTCTTGGCCGTGTCGGCCGCTTGCTGCGCTGCCGCCTTTGCCTGATTCAGGACATCCGTCACCCGCTTTTCGGCATCGGCCTGCGGAATTCCGGTTTCGCGAGAAACCACCTGAGCCACATAGGTCTGGTCCGCCGGGCTCCAGTTTCCATCGGCAAGCGCCTTGGCGAATACACGGCCTACTTCCGTCCGCGTTGCGGATTCATCGGCTTGCGTTGCCGGTTTGTCGGAGCGAAACAGCATGTCGGTGAAATAGGATGAGGTGTCCTGAGGTGCGACGAAAGCCGCGACGGATGAGGCGGCAGACGCCGCGCCCTGAGCCACGGCGCCCGTCACATGAGCCACTCCCGAAATCGCCGATGAGAGTGCGCCGGCCAGCAGAACGGCACTCAAGAGGCTGCCGACCGCCCAAACGAGAAAGCCATGTGCCGTGTCGCGGAAGAATACCTCGTCCGTGTGCACTTCGACCCAACGTGTCCGCAGTCGGCCGGCAATATAGCCACCTACACCCGAACTGAACAGTTGGATGGCAATGAACCAGGCGACGGCAAGGACGCCGAAGGTCGTCGCCGAGACGCCGCTGTTCGACCACGGGGATATCGAAACAAGTCCGATCCCCGAACCGAGTGCCAGCAGCACGAGCGAAAGCGCCGAGGCCACGATTGCGCCGGCAAAAACAGCGCCCCAACTGATAGCGGAATGCGACGACTCTATCGCCGGTCCGTCGTCTATAATTGATGAATTGACCATTTCCCTTGGCATCCTCTCAGGGTTCAGTGATAGAACAGGGCCAAAAGAATAATGATCGGAATCGGAACCCCGAGCAGGTACAGTAATATTCCGCGTCCCATCTCTTCCTCCATTCGCTTGCAATACTGTGAGTTGCGGCCATACAACGCGCCAAATACTTTTGTGTTCCGCGCGGAAAGCGAATAGCCAGCGCTCAGCAATAGTTTTCGTTGATCTCGGAGAAACGAGTTTCCCTGCACCTGGATTGGCAGGAGAATATGCGTCGCACATACAAAAAGCCCCGCAATGAGCGGGGCCAAAAGTCTTTAGCTAGCGAAGCTTGGGCTTTGCAAACTACAAAGTCCGACTGCATAACGAGGATCGGGAAGATTTGTTCCAAGCTTTTGAAAGAAATTTTCGCCCTTGGTTTTAAGGTGTCACATCTCGGCATAGTCGAGCCAAATAGCCTCACTAGAGGCCGGTCGTAATTCGGCAAACATGCTTTCGACAGCCCAATTTGGAACTGTTGCTCTTCCCGTCAGTTGTCTCTCCGCATCAAGAGGAGACAATCATGGCACAAGAACTCGAAGCTGGCTTTACAGGATCCCCCGTCGAGAAGCCGGAGGGCATCCGCAAGGTGGCGTCCGATTCCGCAGCAGTGGTCAAGCGTGAGGCGCAGGCGGTCGCGACGGGAGCGGTCGACCATCCACACACCGCAAGTGCCATCGTTCTTACGGTCGGGGCGGTGGCATTCGGCATCGGCTATTTGCTCGGACGGTCGTCGACCGATACCGGCAGCCATTATTGGTAACAATCCGGTCGGCCAAACCAATCGTTTTCCATGTCTGCTAAGCGGGCAGGACTTCGAGGAGTGCTGCCGCAAGACCCTTTTGCTGGGCGGGCAGGCCGCGAGCGCGAGCCTCCTGTTCCAGCGCCCCGGTTGCCTCGACATATACTCGGAACTGGGATGGGTTTTGCGGCACGCTTGAAACCGGGCCGTCGGGATCGAAGACAAGCGAGCGGCATGCCGCTGCCGATTTCGATGTGAAGGCGCGGCACGTCAATGGCCGCACATCGTAAATGGTGCAAAGGCCATCAGATCCGAGCAGGGGACATCGATGGCGGAGCATGAATGGATCGGGCAATTTCGCCGCGGCGTCGGCCGCCTGTTCGAGTTCGACCCGAAGGGCGGCAAGTGCAGCGGAATCGAGATGTTCGACGAGGTACTCGCCGATCGCTTCCGCTATGCCGGGAGGAATCATCACATAAAGGTGGCAACAGGCATCGCAGCCGGCGCGGCAATCTCTCGCCGGCTGGTTGGGGAAATGTGTCATCAGTGCGTTTGCGGCAGCATCCGTGATCGCCATGACGGCGCGCGCACCCTCGGCGAGGCTGGGTGCCTGCGAGAGTTCATAGGATAAAGCGCTTCTCAGGGCGGGAAATATGCCCTCGTAGCGCTCCGCCACCAGTCGAGTCTGTTCGCCGACATCGGCAAT
>JAGWJK010001056.1 GCA_028865845.1 Rhizobiaceae bacterium | reverse complement strand
GCTACGCTACCGAGTTGGTGAATGAGGTTTTGACCTTTGCGTTCAATGACTTGCGAGCAGGCCGCGTGATCGGGTTCGTCCGGCCCGTGAACGTTGCCTCAAGACGCGTGCTTGAAAAATGCGGCTTCCTGTTCGAGCGCGAAGTCATGCTGCATGGCACCCCGACCAATCTTCTCGCGCGCTCAACCGGTGGCTGATTACCGATCATCGGCGGCAGGACCATTTCGATCTCCTGTCATTCAGGCTCGCTAATTCTCGCTAGGCGCGGGCTACGCGGAAAGGTGGATCGCCATATGGCTATCATTCCGCCCGGATGGGCGTAGACGAATTGCAGGCTCTTCTTTTTGTCCATCCGACCGCACAATGGGGATAGTTCTTGACCCGTGCGAGAGGGCATCGGGTGCGATCGGGTATGGGAGACGGCGATGACGGAAACTCGTCTCATCGGGGAAGATACGGCCAATACGAATGCCAATCAGAACACGCTGTCCGGGGCCAATGCCGCGCATCTGGCACTGGTGCCGACGTGGCTGCCGCTGGACGTGGCGTCGAACGGCAATTCGGCCGGCAGTGGCGGCGACGGAATTGCGATGGGCCTGATCAGCAGCACGCCGACGGCCGTCTTCGTGCCCACGAACTCGGCGTATGCCGGTGCGCATTCGACCGTGGACGCCAATCAGGGCAATGATGCGCTGATAAACCAGCATTCGACCGAAATGGCCGGCATCGGCGGCGATGGCGGCAGCGGCAATATGGTGCTTGGCGGTGGCGGCGCGGTCAGTCATGCCGGAAGCGGCGGCAGCGGCATATTTTACGGTGGTATCGTCAGCGCCGACGTTGGGGTTTTTGCGCCGGTAAACACAGCTGTTGCCGCAGGTCCGGGCTCCGTCGCCCATGCAAACCAGGACAACAATGCCGTGATGCTGCAGGGCGCGACGCAGATCGGCGGCGTCGGCGGCTCCGGTGGTGATCACAACGTGGCTGCGGGCGGTGTCGAACCATCGAGTCCCGCTGCCACGGCCGGCGCCTCCTACATCTTCACCGGCGACAATTACGCCGGCCATGGCGGCGACGGGCATTTCGTCGGCACCATGGTCGACGTGAACCTTGCGGTGTACTCGCCGATCAATATCGCGATCGGCGCGGCGGGCGGTTCGGCCGAAGCCCATCAGGACAACAACGTGGTCTTCGACCAGGGCGGCGTCCAGATTGCCGGCATCGGCGGTGACGGCGGCGGCTTCAACATGTCGTCGGACACGATTTTCACCGGACATAACGCGGGCGGTGGCGGCGGAGATGGATCATCGACGGGTGCCATGGTGGATGTCAGCCTGGGCTATTTCCAGCCGATCAACATCGCGGTTCCGGCGGGCGGTACGGCCGACGCTCAGCAGATCGACCATGTGCTGACCGATCAGCATACGCTGCAGATGGCCGGCGTCGGCGGTCACGGCGGTGAGGGCAACCTTACGGACGCTCATTCCGCCCTCGTCAGCGACATCCTCAATTTCCTGCATAGCTAGCGCACCGCACGTCCGCTTGGACGTGCGGTGCGGCCTGATTGTTTGTTCCTTGGCATAACCTCCCCCCGCTTTCGATGGCTCACTCGAAAGCGGGTTTTTTATGCGCTCGTCAGCCCTCGATGTCTGCCGGAAATGCTTCAGCGCCCCGTCGAATTGACGCGTCCCAGGGCTGTGGGACCGGCGCTAATGCGTCGGCTCGCCCACCCGGAATTTAGGCGTAACCCTTTGGGATACGTCCATTTTCAAGGACATCCCCACCCGAAGGAACATCCCCGAATATCTAGCTGTTCCGCCGGGCCGTTCGCGAGCACTGTTTGCATGCGTTTCGTGGCTGACGATGTACAGACATCGAACCGCGGGAGACATTTGGACCGAATAGGAGAGGAGCAATACTATGCCTATTCCAACTATATCTGATACCATCCAACTTACCGATCCCACCGCGGGCAACGCCAATGCTGGCAACGGCGGCGATGGCTACGGCAATGGCAACATCAGCTACAATCCGGTCGCATATGTATCGGATTCTCTATCCGTCGATGGCGCACATTCGAACATCCACAATGGCGACCATCTCTCGCAAGCAGCTGATTGGGATGCCGGCGGTGGCGGAGCTGGCGGGCTCGCTCACGCGAACGGCATGCTGGCAGACATCACCAACAACGGGTCTGGCGGAGCAGGTGGCGCAGCTACCTCCAATGGCAGCCTCGGCTCCATGAGTGGTGGCGATACCGCAGCTGTAGCGGCAGCTACGACGGGCACGCAGTACACCGAATTTGTCGCAGACCAACACGGCACGATC
>JAGWJK010000063.1 GCA_028865845.1 Rhizobiaceae bacterium | reverse complement strand
TGCGCATCCTCGTTGAAATTCTAGTGCCGCAGGTCGCCATCACCCTGACGGTCGGGCTCGTTCTTTCCTTCGTAACGATGATGTCGGTGCTGTCCGTGCCGATGATGATCAATGCCCAGTCGCCGACGATGCTGACGGCCGATATCGCGTTTCGGGTGAACGCCTATGGCGACTACGGCGTCGCAAATGCCCTCGGGATCATTTCGCTCGTGCTCGCCTGTTCAGTCGCATGGATCTATCTCCGCCAGAACCTGAGGACGCGCGCATGACAACAGCCAGTGCCGACATCCGCATGCGCCTCGCTTTGTTGTGGTGGATCCCGCGAGGGCTCGTCTTCGGACTGATCGCCTTCTTCATTTTCGGCCCTCTGGCCAATCTGCTGCTCTGGACCGTTGCGGAAAAATGGTATTTCCCCCACGCCCTGCCGCTGCAATACGGGTTCAGTTCGTGGGTCAGGGTTTTCGCGCCACGTAGCGGCGCCGTGGAATCGCTGACCAATTCGTTGCTGGTCGCGGTCCTCACCGTAATCGTTTCGCTGTTGCTTGCGATCCCGGCCGGATATGCGCTTGCCCGTCTGCGGCTGCCGCTGCGCGGTCTTATCCTGCTTGCTTTCCTCGTGCCGCAGGCATTTCCCAATCTGACCGTCTACGTCAACGTCGCCCGCATCTTCTACGAGCTGCGCCTGAACGGCACGATCCCGGGCGTCGTTCTCGTGCATGTTTCCCATGGCCTCGTTTATGCCGTCTGGATCGCCACCGCTGCATTCTCGGCCATCGAGACGGAACTGGAACAGGCGGCGCGTTCGGTGGGCGCCAGCGCGCTTCGCGCCTTCTGGGACATCACGCTGCCGCTTGCCGCTCCCGGATTGCTGGCGAGCGCGATCTTCGTGTTCCTGGAAAGCCTTGACGAGTTCACCGGCAGTTATTTCGTCGGGGCACCCGACGTCAACATGCTGCCGCTGCTGCTCTATACCGCCGCTGCCGGCGGGAATTATCAGATCGCCTCGATCACGGCCTTGTTGCTGCTCGTCCCTTCCTTGGTGTTCATGCTGATGGTAGAGCGTTTCCTCAAAGCGGACGTTCTCTCCCGGGTAGGTCATTGATATCAAGCGCTGGCGAAAGCAAGGAACCACAGAAGGAGCGGCGCTTCGTCAGCGCCGAGGACGTCGCTAAGCTGGCGGGCGTCTCGAGATCCGCCGTCTCCCGAACCTTCACCCCGGGGGCAAGCGTCGCGCCGCTGACCCGTGAAAAGGTACTGCGGGCGGCCGAGGAACTTGGCTATCAGGTAAACGACCTAGCCCGCGCCGTGCTGAACAATCACAGCCGATTGGTCGGGATCGTCGCGACGAATCCGGAAGTCGGCTTTCGTGCCCACCTCGCCTTCGCGCTCGGCAAGGCCCTGATGCAGCGAGGCAGCATACCCATCCTGATCAATACCGGTCAGACGGAAGACGAACTGCTGGCGGCCCAACGAACGCTGATCGGCCACCGCGCCGAAGCGACGATCATTCTATCAGGGTCGACACCAAAGACCTTCGTCGATCTCGCCCATCGAAACGGCCAGGCCCTAGTGGTCATCGGCAGGTCCGAGCCAGGCATGGATCAGGTCAGGGTTGCCAACACCGATGCGGCCGCCAGGGTGGCATCGATATTCGTCGAACGTGGATATCGAACGCTCGGAATGGCGGGGTCTCATTCCGGTACGCCGAGCATCACCGAGCGCGAGGCCGGGTTTATTCAAAAGGCTGAAGCCCTGGGTGCAAAGGTGCTCGTGGCAAGGGGCCGGGATTCGGATTATGCTGGCGGCCTCGATGCTGGCGCAGCGCTGTTGTCGGGACAGGAGCGCCCGCAAGCGGTATTCTGTGTCAACGACCAGATCGCCTTCGGCTTGATGGATTTCGCGCGAGATCGGCTGGGACTGGCAATCCCGCAGGACCTCGCGGTGATCGGTTTCGACGATGTCCCGGAGGCCGCCTGGTTGAGTTATCGGCTGACCACCTTTCGCCAGGATCCAAACCTGATGGCCAGCCACGCGGTACGGCTGATCGACCGGAGACTGGCAGAGCCGAACGCTTCCCCTTTTCTGGAAAGCGTCCTTCCCGACCTCGTTCGGCGAGAGAGCTTCTAAAGGGAGCGCGGCGACATCACAGTCCTCATGATCAACGACGCGTGTTGCGCCGGATGACATCCTCGGCAGAAACAACGATGAACTCGCTGTCATCCGCCAACATCGCCGCCGCCAGTTCTTTTCTCAATGCTGCCCATCCCTCATCGCGGGCCTGCGGTCGATCACCCTTCTTTACATGAATGTTTGACACCATGACGCTATTCTCTTTGCCCTTCGATTTTGGGCACTTGGCACGTGTTGTCAACATTCATCGCGATGTCCTGATATTCTATCGCAGAAGCGGAATATCGCCACCAGTCTCCCTTTGAGGGCAGATATCAGTCAGTCTCTCGGCTCCATCGCGTCTCGCAGGCCGTCGCCGACGAAATTGACGGCAAGGACTGTTACGAGAATGCAGAGACCGGGGGGAATGGCAAGCCAGGGAGCATCGCTCAGAAATGAGCTGGCGCTGTTGAGCAGGTTGCCCCAGGTCGGTATCGGCGGCTGGATGCCGAAGCCGAGGAAGGACAGCGCCGATTCAAGCATGATAGCGCTGCCGACAGCCAGCGTAGCCGCGACCGTGATCGGCCCGATGGCATTCGGCAGGATATGGCGGAACATCAGTCGGGAGTTGCCGGCACCGAGCGCCCTTGCCGCCTCGACGAACTCGCGTTCGCGCAGGACAAGGAACTGGCTGCGTACCAGCCGGGCCGTACCCATCCATATCAGCGCGCCGACGATACCGACGAGGATTGTCGGACCGGGCCTGAAAAGGCCGGATAAAAGCAGGATCATCGGCAGGGTCGGGATAGACATGACGACATCCGTGCAGCGCATGAGAATGGTATCCGTCCAGCCGCGATAAAAGCCGGAGATCGAGCCGATCAAGGTGCCGACGACGGTGGAAAGAATGGCGCCGGCAAGGCCGACCGACAGCGAAATCCGTCCGCCATACATCAACCTCGTCAGTGCATCGCGGCCGAGTTCGTCCGAGCCGAGCCAGTGGTCTGAAGACATCGGTCCCGGAGAGCCGATGACGCTGAAATCCTGATCGTCGTAGCTATAGGGCGACAGCATCGGCCCAAAGATGACGGCAAGCGCCATCAGCACAAGCACGCAAAGCCCGATGACGGCAAGCTTGCGCTTCATGAAACGCCTGACGGCCCTGCGTCCATAGCTTGCCGGCGCCGCCGGTACTTCGGCAAGCGAAAGATCAACCATATCTTATCCTCGGATCGAGCGCCGCATAGGCAAGGTCAGCCAGAAGATTGGCCGCGATGATGCCGACCGAGCCCATCATCATCAGCCCCATCAGCATCGGATAGTCGCGCCCGTCCATGCTCTCCATGAAAAGGCGGCCTATTCCCGGCCAGGCAAATACTGTTTCCGTGATCACGGCCCCGGAGATCACGGTACCGAAATCGACTGCGATGACGGTGATTGCCGGGATCATCGCGTTGCGCAACGCGTGGCGGAAGATCACACCCATGGCACCCTGCCCCTTCGCATAGGCGGTGCGGATGTAATCCTGGTTGAGAACGTCAGCCATGCCGGCGCGGATGAAGCGGCTCCAGCTCGCGATCGTCGCGAGCGACAGCACCGCAGCCGGCATCACCAGGTGCGCCAGGCGATCAAGGAAGGCGCCATTGCCGATCGACTGATATCCGGCCGACGGCAGCCAGCCGAGCGCAACGGAAAAGAGCAGCTGCAGCAGCAGCGCCAACCAGAATACCGGCGTCGATATCCCCGCGAAGGAAAGAAGTGTCAACGCGCCGTCGAGTGTCGAGCCGCGTTTGGCGGCGCCGAGAATGCCGAGCGGAACGGCGATGACCAGCGACACCAGCAGCGCGGTCCCGCCCAGTTCGAAAGTGGGGCGCAGCCGCGGGATGATCTCCGACAACACCGGCTGGCCGGTGCGGATCGAATAGCCCCAGTTGCCGACGAGAATAGCTTTCAGCCAAAGAAAATATTGAACCTGGACCGGCTGATCCAGGCCATAGGCCTTCGTGATCTGCGCCAGGGCCTCCTTGCTGACGGAAGGATTGTCGGCATAGACATCGAGGGGACCGCCCGGCGCAAAATGGATTATTGCAAAGAGGATCAGGGAAATGCCGAACAACAGCGGTATCGTCCCCATAAGTCGCCGGAAGATATAAGAAAAAGTCATGCGGCTGTCCTGATCGAGTCGACCCTCCCGGCAGCTGCGCCGGGAGGGAACTTGGAGCAATTCCGGCAAAAGTGCCCAGCGGTTTTGAACCGCTCTACGCGTCACGAATGGTTATCCCATATACCAGGCGCTGGTGTTGACGAAATTCGTCATGTTGGTGGGATTGGGCACGAAGTTCTTGAGCTTGCCGCTCTTGGCGATCAGAGCAACGTTCGTGGTCAGTGAAATCGTCGGCAGCTCTTCGGCGAGAATCTTCTGGAAGTCCGACGCGGCGCTCTTGCGGACCGCCGGATCAAGCGTGCTTTCGAACTTCGCAAGCACCTCATCCAGCTTCGGATTGGAATAGGACTGGCCGTTGTTGGCGCCGCCCGTTCCCCAGAAGACCGAGTAGACCGGGTCGGCCGAGGTAATCCAGCGGCCGTAGATCAGGTCGTAGCCGCCCTTGTAGCGTGCCTCGCGATAGGCGACGCCGGTCTTGTTATCGGCAGTCGCCGCAATGCCGATCGCCTTCAACTGCGCGATGATGACCTGCTGGGCCAGCTCGTCGTCGGCGCGGCCGGCCTGGATCATGAAGGAATAGCTCAGCTTCTCGCCACCCTTGGCGCGCACGCCGTCCGAGCCGACGACATAGCCGGCATCGTCGAGCAGCTTCTTGGCCGCCGCGACGTCATAGGCATAATCGGGCGTATTCGGATCGTAGAAATCGAAGGTCGGCACGACGGGCGATTTGATCGCCTGCGGGAAGCCGCCCTGCACCTTGACCAGCACCGAGCGGTCGATGGCATGCGCAATCGCCTTGCGCACGGCGATGTCGGCGAGCGACGGACGCTTGAAGTTGAAATCGAGGTGCTGCCACGACAACAGCGGTCCCTTGATGAGTTCGATGCCGCCGATCTGCTGGATCTGCTTTGCCTGATTGTAGGGCGTCTGCACGACGAGATCGATTTCGCCGGATTTCAGCTGGGTAATCAGCGTGTTGGTATCGGGGATCATCTTGAAGACGATCTGGTCGAGGTAGGGCAGCTTGTCGCCGTTGTCAGCCTTGCGCCAATAGTCGTCGAAGCGTTCGGTGACGACATACTGGCCGTGCTGGAATTCCTTGACCTTGAAGGGTCCAGTACCGATCGGCGTCTGATTGTAACTCGACGTATTGAGATCGGTGCCCTCGAGCGCATGCTTCGGGAAGATGCCGAACGTAAACAGGGTCGAGGCGAAGGTCGGCAGGATCGTCTTGTAATTGACGACGACGGTCAGGTCGTCGGGCGTGTCGATGCTGTCGACTTCCGCCGAGCCGTCCTTGGATTCGGCGATGAACTTCGGGTCCTTGACCGCTTCCCAGGTATATTTGACGTCGGCCGAAGTAAACGGCTTCCCGTCATGCCATTTGACGCCAGGGCGGAGCTTATAGCTCACCTTCATCGTCTTGCCGTCGGCCGACACGACGATGCCGCCGTTCTCGACGGTCGGCACTTCGGTGGCGAGCACCGGCACATATTTGGCATGTTCGTCCGGGGCGAGCAGGCCTTCGACGACGGCCGCCTGCGCATCGCCCAGAAAGCCGGTCGAATAGACGTTCATCGTGTCGATTTCATAGGTGAGACCGACGCGAAGCGTTCCCCCCTTTTGTTGCGCGAGGGCCGGGAAGGCTCGCAGCGTGGCGAAAGCGGCGGAGCCGCCGAGAATAGTCTGGAGTGCTGCACGGCGTGTCAGTTTCATTATCGTTCCCCTTCAACTTATGATGTTGAGTCTTTGAAATGGACGTCGCTTTCGGCGCTGGCCCTCCGAACCTAGTATCCCTTCGCTTTATCGACGATATGCGCAATCGCTTCGCCACGCTCGAAGCGCTGGATGTTCCTGGCGATCTCCTGCACGGCAATATGCATATGCGTCGGCGCGGCAACGTGCGGGCTGATCAGGATGTTCGGATGGCGCCACAACGGATCGCTCTCCGGAAGCGGCTCGACGCGGAAAACATCGAGCACCGCAGCACTCAACTGGCCGCTTTCGACCGCCGCGATCAGATCGGCATCGACGACGTGGCCACCCCGGGCGCCGTTGATGAAAAATCCGCCCTTGGCCTGGGCGGCAAACAGGCGGGCATCGACGATATTTTCGGTTTCGGCGGTCAGCGGCAGCAGGTTGACGAGGATATCGGCACCGCTCACCGCGGGGATCAGACCTTCAGTGCCGGCGAAAGCCTGCGCACCCTCGACGGTTCGACCGCTGCGGCTCCAGATCCGTGTCTTGAAGCCGAAGGCGACGAAATGGCGGGCAACCGGTGTCCCGAGCGCGCCCGCGCCAAGGATCGTCACGGTGCGCTCATGCGCGAGTTTTTCCGCCAGCGGCTGCCATTTTACATCACGCTGAAAACCTTCGTACTGGCGCAGATTGCGATGCCACGCCAGAGCCTCGGCCAATACCCATTCGGTCATTCCTTCCGCCAGGCCGTCATCGACCATGCGGACGATCGGCGTCTCCTCGGCAATCTCTCCGGAGTGCAGAAGATGCTCGATGCCGGCATTGAGGCTGAGAATGAGCTTGACCCCCGGCACCGAGGCGATAACGCCTGCTGCGGGTCGACCGACGACCATATAGTCGACCGGAGCATCCCCGGGCTTCGGCATGTCGATGAGAATTTCGTGCTCCGGAAGCGCGTCCCGAAACAAGGCGGCGAGATGCTCTGGTTTGCCTTTGGAGGCGATCAATATTCGTTTCATAGTGCTACCATGCCGTTGGACCCCAATCTCCGACAATCCACGAAATTATTCGCTTTGTCGGCATTTAAACTCATGCATCAACTTCTCGAGAACGCTGCGTAAATATGTGTCATAATGCCGATTTTATCAGCAAATTCAGTCGCACTTTCTCTCGAATGACCAATTTTCTCACCTTCTTGCCTGGATTCGATCTATTCGCTCAGGTTCAGCTCGGATGCCCTGATGCAGGCGACGGCATGATCTGGCCCGGCCGGTTCCAACAGCGGCACTGTAGTCGCGCATTCAGCGATGGCGAAAGGACAGCGCGTCCGGAAAACGCAGCCCGACGGCGGGTTGATCGGGCTGGGGAGATCGCCCTTCAACATGATGCGATCACGTCGTTTTCGCGGGTCAGCAACGGGCGCCGCATCCAGCAACGCACGCGTATAGGGATGACGCGGCTGGCGATAAAGCGCCTCCGAAGTGGCGACTTCCATCACGTGGCCGAGATAGAGCACGATCACGCGATCGCAGAGAAATTCGATGACCGAAAGAGCATGGCCGATGAACAGGATCGACAATCCGAACTCACGGCGCAAATCCTGCAGCAGATTGATGATCTGCGCCTGGATCGACACGTCGAGCGCCGAAACCGGTTCGTCGGCGACGATAAGGCGGGGATTGACGGCAAGCGCGCGTGCAATACCGATGCGCTGTCTTTGCCCGCCGGAAAACTCATGCGGAAAGCGAGCGGCCGATGAACGCGGCAGGCCGACCTTTTCCAGAAGATCACCGATACGTTTCTCCCGCTCGTCGCTGCGGCCGATCCTGTGAAGGTAGAGGGCCTCTCCCAGAATCTGGCCGACACTCATGCGCGGATTGAGACTGGCGTAGGGATCCTGGAAGATGATCTGCATCTGGCTGCGCATGGCCTTCAGCTTCGGCGCCGAAAGCGTCGTGACTTCCTGGCCGTCGAAGCGCACGGAGCCATGTGTCGGTTCGATCAGCCGCAGGATCGAACGGCCGAGCGTCGACTTTCCGGAGCCGGATTCACCGACGAGACCGACCACCTCGCCCGCGCCGATGTCGAGAGAAACGCCATCGATCGCCTTGACCGGCGTACCCGGCTTGAACATCGTCCGGCCATTGGAAAAATGCACTTTGAGATCGCGGACCTGTAACAGCGGCTCAGCCATTCAACTCGCTCCATCGCAGGCATCGGGAAAGATGTCCGGCCTTGACGTCGAACAGGGGAGGAATGTCCTTTCGACACTCCGCGATCGTGAAGGAACAGCGCGGATTGAAATCGCAACCCGCCGTGGGGCGGGCCGGATCGGGCACATTGCCGGGGATTTCCCGCAGGCGGGCGACTTCGCCACGGCTGCGCGCTGCGCGATCGATCGTCGGCATGCTGGCAAGCAGCCCTCTCGTATAGGGATGGCTGGGACGGTCGAACAAAGCCTCGGTCGTGGCCGTCTCGACGATCCGTCCGCTATACATTACGGCCACGCGGTCGGCGAGTTCTGCGACTACGCCGAGATTGTGGGTGATGAACAACACGCCCATGCCGATCTCCCGCTGCAGGCGGCGGATGAGTTCGAGGATCTGCAATTGCACCGTCACGTCGAGCGCGGTCGTCGGCTCATCGGCGATGAGCAGAGACGGTCGGCAAACCAACGCCATCGCGATCATCACGCGCTGCCGCATACCACCCGAGAGCTGATGCGGATACGCGTCGGCGCGGCGTCTGGCTTCGGGGATTTCCACCAGCGACAGCATCTCGACCGCTCGGTCATGGGCTGCGCGGCCGGTCAGCCCTTGGTGCAGTCTCGCCGCTTCGGCGATCTGCGACCCAACCTTCAAAGTCGGATTGAGACTGGTCATCGGCTCCTGGAAAATCATCGAAATCTCGTTCCCGCGAATGGCCCGCATGCGCGCTTCGTGCTCCACCGCCAGATCGGTGACGACACCGTCCCTGCCGCGAAACAGGATTTCGCCGGCGGCGATCGAGCCGATCGCAGGCGCGATCAATCGCATGACCGACAGGCTCGTCACCGATTTCCCCGATCCGCTTTCCCCGACGAGCGCCACGGTCTGTCCCGCTTCAACGGTCAGATCCACGCCCTTTACGGCCCGGACAGTGCCGCTTTCGGTACGAAACTCAGTGACGAGACCCTTAATCTGCAGCAGCGGCTCACCTGTCATCCGTGCAACTGCCCTGCCCGCTGCATTTCTTCGCCGATCCAGGCAAGCGGCATGTGGCCGAAGCTCAGAAGCGTATCGTGGAAGCTCAGCGTATCGCCCTTCCATCTGCGGCGCAGGCTCTTGATCCCCTCGACGCCGAGCCAGTACATCAGCCGCGAACCGGGCAACATCGAGTTCCGCACCACCTCGCCTTCGACGCGGGCTGGCGCGAAACCTGCTTTGTCGCGATAAAAAGCCATGGCCTCCTCAAGCGACCACTCTCCAAGGTGCAGCTTGATGTCGACGAGCACGCTGGCTGCGTTGCGCCGCTCGAACTGCTTCAACAGCAGGATCTCCGCAGGCGTGTAAAATCCCGGCACTTCCATCAGCAGGTCCTCGACATAACATGCCCAGCCTTCGATCAGCGTGCCGGAGCCGAGAAAGGCAAGGCCCAGCGAACAATCCGTTCCGGCAATCCTCGCAAGCCGGGACGTCGATTGCCGTGCCCTTGCATTCTGCGTGTGATGGCCAACGCCGCCATGGTGCACCGAATGAATGGTCTTGACCATAGCGGTGGAATTGGCCTGCAGAAACGCGTCAGCATCGTCACCCGGCGGCGTTACCCAGTAGACGCTGCCATCTCGGGCATTAAGTCCCGGCGGCGAGCGATAAAATAGGAAATACAGGGACTTGGCGACGTTTCTGAAACAAGGCGCCATCCAGCGATAATCAAGGCCGTACTCTTCGGCTGCCGATACCAGTCCGGTACTCTCGTCTCTTGCCAGACGATCCCAGCCGCCGTAGCTGGCGATGACGCCTTCTGGATTATCGGGATGGATCCCCGACAGGGAGGCAATGATCTCTTGCCAGGATTTTTCGGGGTCGATTGAGCGAGCCATGCTTTCAAGCTCAAGGCCCAGATCGTCAAATGCTTTTTCGGCCTGCGCAACGGCTTCGCGAGGCGTCAGTGAAAGGCCATGCACCGTCGCCATCAGCTGAGCGATATATGCCTCGCCGCAAGCAGGGTCGGCATCGACAAGCCCATCCAGTCCGGCCGCGAACGTCTCGAACGCCAAGGCGGCGGTTTCGGCAGGCGATATCCACGCCTCCGAAAATGTGTCGTGCAATCTGATGTCGGTGCGCAGAAACGTGGCAACCGCGCGACATTCGCGGATGGCTCGCGCCACCCAGCTGCGCGGCACTTCTGCGCCTGCCAATCTTTGGAGACCTTCGGCGAGAAAGCTCTCGACGCCATTCAATCGCTTCAAGAGCGCGTCTTCGCGGACCGGCGCGGATTGCGGCAGCAACAGCGAAATGATGCTAAAGGCAGCCTCGCCGCTGAACCATGCCGGATTATGAAAGCGAGGCCGAAGCCGCGCCGTTGCCGCCTGGATAGCCAGTTCGCTGAGCATCAGCCGCCGGTCGAGGCGCTCGCCGAGGCCCTCCGGCTCGGCGGTCGCTTCGATCTGCGCCTTGAGCGCCGCATTCGCAACCAGTTCCTCGTCCAGCGTTTCGGCGGACACGGGCGGCAGCCGCCCGTCATGCTCGAGGTCGCCCATGAAGGTGGCGTCGACCGGATGGTAGGTCCAATGATGTTTTAAGAATGTATCGACCAGTACGGGATCATAGGCCGATGTCATCATCACGCTCCTGCCACGTCGACCCAGCGACGCTCGAAGTGAGCCTTGACGATGGCATCCACGATCTCCTGGCTCTTTGCCCCGTCGAAGAAGGTGCATTCCTGCGGCCGGTCCTCGAGGATTTCGTCGACGAAGAACCGTACGAGATTGCGATAATAGAGTTCGGGCCATGGTGTGGCGAGCGTCGTGCCGGGCGGCAGAACCTCGGCGGTGATCGGCACGTCCTTGAACTCGACGGAATCAGCGGTTGCGAATTTCAGCGTCTCGGCCGTGCCGAATTCGGAGATGAGCCGCGCGACCGCAGCACCCTTCGAACCATAGACGCGCAATTCGACGCCAGGATAGTTGCCGACGGCGATATAGCTGGTCTGCAGCAGGCCCTGCGTGCCGTTGGCATATTCGACCAGTGCCACCGT
>JAGWJK010001055.1 GCA_028865845.1 Rhizobiaceae bacterium | reverse complement strand
GCAATTCGACCGGCACCGATTGGGTTCTCGGCGACAATGCGATCAGTAACGACGCCTACAACAAGGTGGCACAGCAAATCGTCGCCGCCTATGTGAAGGACTATATCGCGGCCTGGCGCAGCGCCATCGGTCAGGTCCGCGTCATCGATTTCGACTCTCTGAGCCGCGCCCAGATGGTTCTCCAGGAACTGTCCAATCCGCAGTCATCGCTGACGGTCTTGTTGAACGAAGTCAGGGACAATACGCAGCTGCCGCTGCCGGCGGTCAAGCAGGATGGCGCAGCCAGCGATGCAGCCTCGCAAGCAGCAGCCAGCGTCGGCGGGCCGGCAGGACTGGTAACCGCGGTTGCCGGCGAAGCGACCGATGCGATGACGAAGACGGCACTTTCGACGGCCTTCGGCAACGCGCCATGGCCGGGCACGACGATCGGCGATGCCTTCAGGCCACTGAATTCCCTGGTCGATCCGCAAAACCCGATGGGGTCGCTCAATCAGGTGCAGCAGCTGTTCGGTGATATGTTGGGCACGGTCGCCAGCGTTACGTCGGCGCCGGATCCTGCCGCCGCCTCCTACGATTTCATCGCACAACGCGCCAAGAGCCCGATCAACGACAGTTTTTCGAAGCTCGGCGCTGAAGCTGCAACAAAGCCGGAGCCGGTGCGCTCCATGGTCGGCTTCGTGTCGAAGCGGACTCTCGATCAGCTGATGAAGCAGAGCTACCTCTACATTAATGGCCGCTGGCAGCAGGAAGTCGTTCCCGTCTGCAACAACATCCTGACGGATCGCTATCCGTTCGCGCTGGATTCGCAGCAGGAAGTTTCGCTCCAGGATTTCTCCGACTTCTTCAAGCCGAGCGGCATCATGGACAAGTTCTTCAGCGACTATCTGACGCCGTTCGTCAGCGTGCGGGGCCGGCAGTTGACGGAATTGGCCGGACCGGGCGGGGGCCTCGGTCTCTCCAAGGATTCGCTGGCGCAATTTGCCAGGGCACAGACGATCCGCGACGCCTTCTTTGGCGCCGGTGGCACGACACCGCAAGCCAAATTCACGGTCGAACCCTTCTTCCTCGATCCGAAGGCGCTCAAATCCTCCTTCATCCTCGACGACGCCCAACTCGACTATCGCCATGGTCCGGTACGTGGCCAGGATTTCACCTGGCCGAGCAAGCTGGACTCCAGCACAGCGACCCTGCGCATCAATCTTCTCGACGGGACGTCGCAGACGCTGGAGCGCACCGGAAACTGGGCGATCTTCCGAATGCTGAGCAATTCCGGTCTTTCCAACGTCAAGGGCCAGGACCAGTTCGTCTTCTCGATCGCAAAGGACAAGGTGCAGGCGAGCTTCAGGCTCAAGGCCAGCAGCGTGACCAACCCGTTCAATCTCGACCTTTATTCCTCTTTCCGCTGCCCCGCGGCACTCTAGGTGAGGGCGGGCGCACGGCGATGGAGGCACAAGGTTATTTCGGCAAAGTTCCTTCGGTCGGCGATTTCGTCTTCCGCGCCTTGCCGGTACGCACGACCGAGGTCTGGGCAAGCCAGTTGCAGCGCTGGTTGGCGGCGGCGCGATCGGCCGACGGTGCATCTTTTCAGAAATCCTTCCTGACGTCGCCGGTCTGGCGCTTCGCCCTCGGACGCGACGTCGTGAGCACAGAAAGCTGGATCGGCCTTTTTGCCGGGTCGATCGATCGTGTCGGCCGCGAGTTTCCCTTTACCGTCATGATATCGGTCGATCTCGATCCTGCCCTCAAGCAACCAACCATGGCCATCGACGCTCATCTGGATCCTCTGGAAACCGTGATGCTGGCCTTCATGGAAGGACAGATGAGCTGGGAGGAATTGATCGCCGAAATCGAGATAAGCGCCAAGGCGCTGCGCAAAACGCTCAAGGATATCGCGGACGGCAGTCAGCAATTGATCCTGCCGCGCGATGGCGAGGACATGTTCTGCCTCTCCGGTTCCGACCAACATGGTTCGTCACGGACGGCTTATTCCTGGGCGGCCAGCGGCACAAGCGCGCAATCCTCCGCTTTCTGCCTCTGGTGGCATGACGATACACGTCTGCAGCCCGCAACCTTTTGCGTTAGCCGCGGACTTCCGAATGCGCAGGCTGCCATTCCGCTACTCATCGGCGACTGGCCGAAGCATGGCTGGACCCTATCGTCCCTTCCGATACAGAATGGAGCGGCGGCGTGACAGGGGACGAGCACCATACCGGCGGATCGCAATTCCTTGAGGCGGAAGCAGGAACCAGCCGCGGTCGCAAGCATGCGATCAACGAGGATGCCTATGTCGTGAACCTCGATGCCGGGCTGTTTGCGATCGCCGACGGCATGGGCGGCCATCGCGAC
>JAGWJK010001054.1 GCA_028865845.1 Rhizobiaceae bacterium | reverse complement strand
GCACGCTTCTGGTCTGACGATGCGCTGGTGCTTGATGGCAAGGTGCGGGAGGTTTCCGGCAGCGCCGATCAGCAGTCGCGTACCTTTGCCGTGCGTGTGAGCCTGCCGAACGATCCGCGCGTGCTGCTCGGCATGACGGCGACGGTAGAGGCGCTGGCCGACAACACCGCGCCCTATGTCGCCATTCCGCTCAGCGCGCTTGCGCAGAAGGACGGCAAGCAGATCGTCTGGCTGGTCGACCGCAGCGCCGGTACGGTGCATTCCCGCAACATCAAGGTCGCGGATTTCGCCGATGACGGCGTTCGCGTTTCCGACGGCCTCAAGGCCGGCGATGTCGTGGTTGCCGCCGGAACGCAGTTCATGACGGAAAATATGAAGGTCAAGGTGCCGGCTGCGCAACAAGCGTCGGCTGAGACCAGTGGCGATGCCGCTTCGACGGCCGATGTCGTGCGCTGAGCGGATCGAGGAACAAGATCATGACAACAGACACATCCTCGGACGGAAAGAAGCGACCGTTCAACCTGTCGCGCTGGGCGATCGCCCATCCGAGCATCGCACGCTTCCTGTTTGCGCTGATCATCATCGCCGGCGCCTTTGGGCTGACGCATATGGGCCAGAAGGAAGATCCGGACTTTACCTTCCGCGTGATGGTGGTGCAGGTCGCCTGGCCGGGTGCCTCGATCACCGACATGGAAGATCAGGTCGTCAACAAGATCGAGCGCAAGCTGCAGGAAACGCCGCACCTCGATTGGGTTAAATCCTTCACCCGCGCCGGCAGCGCCATCATAACCGTCCAGATCAAGGGCGATACCAGCGCGGCCCAGGTCTATGACGCGTTCTATCAGGTGCGCAAGAAGGTCGGCGATATCGCCAGCACGCTTCCTGCCGGTCTCCAAGGCCCTTATTTCAACGACGAATTCGGCGATACCTTCATCACGCTGCATTCCATCAGCGGCGACGGCTACAGCTATCCGGAACTGAAGAAATTCGCCATCCAGGCGCGCGACATGCTGCTCGCCACGCCCGGCGTCGAAAAGGCCGTGATCATCGGCGACCAGCCGGAGCAGATCTTCATCGACGTCTCGTCGAAGGTGCTGGCCGAGCGCGGCCTGACGCTGACCGATCTGAAGAATGCCATTGCCGGCCAGAACAATGTCGATCCGGCCGGTTATGTCGATACCAGCACCCGGTCGGTTCGCATCTCGGTCGAGGGTGATGTCACGAAGCTCGACGACATCAGGAATCTCAGACTCAATGCCGGCGGACAGATAACGCGTCTCGGCGATATCGCCACGGTCACCGCCGGCCTGCAGGATCCCTATACCGCTAAGTTCCTCTATAACGGCCACGAGAGCGTGCAGGTCGGAGTGGTCATGGCCAATGGCTATAAGGTCACCGATGTCGGCAAGTCCGTCGAGGAGACCTATAAGCGCTTCATCGAATCGCTACCGGTCGGCGTCTCGGTCGAACAGATCTCGAACCAGCCGGATGTCGTCACCGACGCGATCAGCGAGTTCATGCATGCACTCGGCGAAGCCCTGGTGATCGTGCTGATTGTCTCCTTCCTGTCGATCGGCTGGCGGTCGGGCCTGGTCATCGCCATCGCCATCCCGCTGGTGCTGTCGGCGACCTTCGCCATCATGTACGAGCTCGGCATCGACCTGCAGCGCATCTCGCTCGGCGCGCTCATTATCGCGCTTGGCCTGCTTGTCGACGACGCGATGATCGTGGTCGAATTGATGGAGCGAAAGCTGGAAGAGGGGCTGGTCAAGCTCGAAGCGGCAAGCTTTGCCTATTCTTCGACCGCCTTTCCGATGTTGACCGGTACGCTGATCACCACGGCAGGCTTCATTCCGGTCGGCTTCGCGGCCTCGACGGCCGGCGAATATGTCCGCTCGCTCTTCTATGTCGTCGGCATTGCCCTGGTGACCTCGTGGTTCGTCGCGGTGTATTTCACGCCGTGGCTCGGCTACATGATCCTCAAGCAGCGTCACCATGCAGGTGAGCATCACAACGTGTTCGACACGCGCTTCTATCGTCGCCTACATTCCTCGGTAAGCTGGGCCGTGCGCCATCGTGTGCTCGTGTTGTCCCTCACGCTTGCCGCTTTCATGACCAGCCTGTGGTCGTTCCAGTTCATCCCGCAGAACTTCTTTCCGCAGTCGTCGCGTCCGGAAATCCTGGTCGATCTGTGGCTGCCGGAAGGCACCAGCATCAAGGAAGTGGAGCGCCAGGCGAAAGCTCTGGAAGCCCGCATGGACGACGATCAGGACAAACGGTTCATCGCCACCTATATCGGCGAGGGCGCACCGCGCTTCTTCCTGCCGCTCGACCAGCAGCTCACCAAT
>JAGWJK010001053.1 GCA_028865845.1 Rhizobiaceae bacterium | reverse complement strand
GGACCGCGATCCAACGCATGCTCCGCAAGCGCGCGACCGCGGCTTGAGATTCCCGAACGACGGGGACTCATCGGAAGGATTTTTGAATATCCGTGTGGCTTCTCACGCACGTCCGTGAGTGCTGCTTTTCGCTCGATAGAAGACGCGCGACAACGCAACCAAAATTCGTCTCTTCGCGTGGCACAATTTGGCGTCACGGAGCGTTACCCTGCATCGAAACCGTTATAGCTGACCTCGATGCGCTTTCGTCCCGCGAATGCAATCTACATCGCAGCAGGCATCACTCTGCTGATCACCATGTTCAATCGAGAATTTTCGTCAGAAAGGCCGCGAGATCAATTGCAGCCGGCCGAAGATGCCGCCCGTCGGGCGGCAAGCGAGAAGGGCCGGGGGCGGCAGGCGGAACATCCGGCCGCCATTCCGCCCAAGGGACTGCGCGACGTCTTTTGGCGCGTCGTTTCCGATATCAGTAAGGATCGCGTGACGATGATCGCCGCCGGCGTCACCTATTATCTGCTGCTCGCCATGTTTCCGTCGCTTGCGGTCCTGGTTTCGCTTTACGGCCTCGTGGCTGATCCGGCGCAGATCGGATCGCGCCTGTCGTCCTTCGCAGCCGCTTTGCCGCCAGGCTCCTTCGATCTCGTCCTCGACCAATTGAAGTCGCTGACGGCTCAAAAGACCTCCACGCTCAGTTTTGCATTCGTGGCGGGGTTCCTGGTGGCGCTTTGGAGCGCGCATAGCGGCGTGCTTGCGCTGTTCGAGGCGATGAACGTTGCCTACGAGGAGACCGAAAAGCGCAGCTTTATCCGCCTGAATCTGACGGCATTCTGCTTCACCATCGGCGCATTGATCATGGTGATCATCTTGAGTGCGCTGGTAGCCGCTGTTCCGGTGGTTCTCAACTATCTCTGGCTTGATCGCTGGGTAGAGGACCTGGCTTTGTTCATGCGCTGGCCGGTGATGTTTGTCCTGGCAATGGGAATCATTGCCGCCATCTATCGGATAGGACCAAGCCGCCAGCCTGCAAAGTTTCGCTGGATCACCTGGGGTGCTGCGCTCGCAAGCCTGGTTTGGGTTCTGATGTCCGTGGCGTTTGGCTTCTATCTCAATCGCTTTGCCAATTATAACGCCACCTACGGCACGCTCGGCGCACTGATCGGCCTGCTGGTCTGGATGTGGCTGTCGGTCGTGATCCTGATCGTCGGGGCTGAGTTGAATGCCGAACTCGAACACCAGACGGTAAAAGACAGCACGACCGGCGCACCGCGCCCCATGGGGCTGCGTGGCGCCGTTGTTGCCGATACACTGGGAGAGATTGCGGATCGCTAGTCGCGGACGCCGGATTGCCCGGCGCCAAAAGTGGTCGTCGATCGATTAAGGTGCGGCGTTGACAGCCGGTGGGGCACTTTGTTGCAATGGTGGGGCGGAGGTCGAGCTCCAAGCGCCACCCGCTGCGGCAACGCCGAGTAGAACGACCACGACACCGCTGTATATCATAACACGTTGCTTAGCCATTGTTGCTCTCGCATCAAGATTGACTGTTATAATAAGACCGCGGAGCGTTTTTTGTTCCATTTCTCCAACCAGCAACGTCTTCGTGAGAAGCGGATTAATATAGTACGCAATATATCCCTAAATAAGCACTCGATATCTTTCCGTAACTTGTATCGCCGCTAAGCACGCTCGTGTCTCTCTTGAATTGCATCGAATACCATTCTTGCTGCCTCTGAAAGCGCGCGGTCCCGCAGGGTGATGATGCCGAAATCCGGAATGGTGATGTCGGCTGCGATCGGCAGCGAGCGGAGAAGCCCATGAGCTTCCAGCAATTCGGCGACGGGCTTGGCAAGGATGCCGACACGGCTGCTTTGCATGACCAGCAGGATCGTCAGCAAGGTGGATGCCGTCGAGATGACATTGGCGGGCACGATCGCCCGCTTGCGGATGAAGTCGTCGACGATCTGGCGCAAAAACGAGCCCTGAGGCTGGAGCACCCAGTCCTGGCGCGTAAGATCGTCCTCGGTCACGGCCGATCGGCTGGCGAGCGGATGGCCCATCGCAGCGACGAGGTGAAGCGTCTCCTTGCCCAGCGGCACATAATCGAATTTCATCGGGTTCATTCCGCCCGGAATGCGGCAGATCGCAAAATCCAGGCGTCGGTTGACGACGTCTTCCAGGAGGACATCGCTGCTGCCCATGACGATGCTGACATTCAGGCTGGGATCGATTTGGAACACCCGCTTCAGGGCCGGCGCGATGTAGTCCGCAGCGGGCGACATGATGGTTCCGAAGGCGACACTGCCGCCGCTTCTCTTTGCCGCGGCCGCCATTTCGCTCTCGACACGCCTGGTAT
>JAGWJK010000062.1 GCA_028865845.1 Rhizobiaceae bacterium | reverse complement strand
CGCGCCGCATAAAGGCGAGGCAAAAATCTCACGGGTGGTGTAGCGCCGGCGAGATAGACCGCGTAACGCGCCACCCGCCAATCCGGCGATGACGACGCCAACCTTGATGCCAAGCGTGTCGAAGAATTCACTGATCGTCATTAGGCGTCTCTGAAAATCGATGATGAAAAAGGCCAGCGCACCCAGCGCTGACCCTTAACGGGCTTATTTCTGAACGGGAGGCTGCGGCTTAATCAAACCGCCAAGACCGTCGCGAGCAACGTTAATCAGGGTCTTGGAAGCAGCGAGGACGGTAATCCCGATCGTGGTATAGGTCGGGCTGATCCACGACTGCGAGCATTCGAGAAGGCCGGTTCCCAGGGCCGTGCAGCCGGTGGCGATCAGGAAAGCCGTGAAGGCTGCCAGAAGAGCGATCAGGATATTGAGGGCATTGTGCAGCGTATTCGTATTGAGCATAGAGATTTCCCCTTATTGAGCGCTCTTAGCTTCCTGGAGCGCGGCTGTGACGGTGGCGTAGGCTTGAGCGACAAGCACGACGGCGCCGATGACGGTCGTGTGGGATGGATCGGCGCAGATCGTCTCGACGCCGGCATAGGCAACGGCTTCTTTCGCGACCGTGGAGACCTTGATCTTTCCGGTCAGTGCGACCGCAGAGAAGGCCGTGTGCGCGGTTTCGAGGGCGGCGCAGACCTTCGGGAGGTTCGTTTCGATCGCGGTGTCTACGGAGGTCGTCTGGCAGCCGGACAAAGCTACGCCGGCCGCCATCGCTAAAAGCAATGCACGCATTGGATATCCTTCGATTGTGGGGAAAGGGTTCCGCGAGCCGCGCGGCCGGTCAGGCTTCGTTGGTGGAGATCTTGCCGGTGAAGGTGCTGAAAGCCATCGCATCGGCAGGAAGGGGATATGTGGACGGCCAGCGCAGGCCCTTGACGTCGCTTTTCGCCTTCCGCTCGATCGTCACGGAATTGGACTGGTTACCGCCCAGGATGTGGAAATAGTTCTGGTCATGACCGACGACGAAGAAGACGTGCCCACCGCCATCCCGCTCAGATGCACCGATACAGCCGAACCGCGGCTTGGACATATCGACCGCGATCCCGAACTTGAGCCAGTTCAGCGCCCAGTATGGATTGGTGAGCATCGGCTCGCGCGGGAGCGTTACGGCAATGCAGGTTTCGATAAAGTCACCGCACCACGGGATCTTGGCGGGATCGCCGACTGTGGAACCGTCGCTCTTGAGGAAGGTCGACAGCTCCTTGTTGTTCTTGACCTCATTCAAGCCGATCTTCTGCTGCGCCAGAGCAATCCATGGCGGGATCGATGTCGCCGGCGCGGTGAGCCCGAGAGCCGAAAGCATCTTCGGCCCGATGGTCCCCGGATATTGGAGATCAATCCCCTTATCAGTCTGGAACTTGGTCAGCCCGGCGATCGTGTCCCTGCCGAGAATGCCATCGGCACCGGCCTTACCGACGCTATAGCCAAGCACGATCAAGCGCCGCTGCACTGCCTGCACGGTCGTATCCATTGGTAATGTCCTTGAGGATTTGGGGTCGTAGAGATCAGATCTGCTTCTGCGCGTCAGCGATCAGTTGACGGGCAGCACCTTCAGTGTCTGGGAGAGGATTCCCCTGATCGTCTGTCTGCCGAAGAACGACCCGTTCTCCGTCGATCGACCAGAAATATGGGCCTATCTTTTTCGTAACGTCCAAGGGTTCAATTTCTACCGGGTCGAGACGTCTATCAATCGGCAGGTTGTCGTCGCCACGCTCATCTGTCATCAGCACCTCCTTAAGCTCCGGGTCCAAAAATCTGCCACCAAACAGACCTGGTGGCACCGGTTCTATTCTCGACCATCAGAGATCCGTTCGCCTGTGGTGATGTCGTCAGATGACCATCCACCCCGGTTGTTCCGGTAAGCACGCCGGTCGTGACGTCAAACAGTGTTCCACCCCCGATTTTTATCATCGACGAGGTCGTGTAATGACCGAGACCGCACGCATTCTGAGTGTTTTCGCAGGTGATGAGAATGAACCCGCCGTTATTGCGGTTTGGATGCGCGGGGATGGTATAGACCGCGTCATCCGCAATCGTCACGCGGTCAGTCCAAAGGCTTCGCGCCTTCGTGGCGCCCCCTTTCAATGCGCGGAACGGGGCGGTGGCCTGCGAGGCAGTTGTGCCATCGCCAAGAAACCCGAGGAAGAGATCGCCTGAGCCTTCACCGCTGGCCGCGAAGTGCGCGGTCGCGGCGACCAGAGGCTGTCCGACGCCGATAGTCCCTGGGCGCGTTCTGAACCCAAATCCGACGGTACCCGTTTGCCCGTCAATAGCCCCGGCCGCTTCATAACCCGCGGTGCATCCGTTATCGATATGAGATCGCACCCCAATGGCTTCGGTTGGCGACGTGTCATTTTGATAGAGGGTCGCCAACATGCCGGTGAGCAGCCCATGGAAACCCGATCCCTTTACACCTTCGGCAAAGAAGTAGCCGCTACGGATGTTCGACTGTCCACCGTCGCCATAGGCGCGGCCTTTAATGCCACGCACGGACTGAGAACCGGGCGCGAGTTGGCTATTCGTTCCCACATCGTAGGAATAGCCACGCATTTCACGAATGTCCGACGTCCCGTCGTCGGCCATAAACCCGACGACATGAATGCCATATTGCCGGGTTGCCTGGTTGGCCAGGGTGTTGCCCATATCGATGTAGTTGTGGACGCGGGAATACCGGTCATCCTGGATCGATGTCTCGGGCAGCAGAATTCTGCCGTTGCGGTCTACAGCGCCCGGCAGATTTGCGGGCAATGTCGTATCCGGCAACGTCCGAGAGCGGCAATCGTAGTTCACAGCTTTAAAGCCCACGTTCAGCGAACTCGGGTTTAGCGCTGAGAAATCGCCATTTGGGATAGTGATAATGCCGCCGCCACTTGGCAGATAGTCGATCGCTGCCTGGAATGCCGAAAGCAAATTTCCGGCAGTGTCTCCGCTCACCGCGCCGAACATTGCCACACTGGGCTGTTCTTCATCCAGGACCCAATAGCCGCCGTTCGTGGCATCGGTTGTCCCATCCGGCATAAAACGGTCCTGCGAACGGAAATAAGCCCGAGAGGGAACGCCCGTCAGGTCTGCTAAACTGATGCGTTTATGCCTGCCACCGCCACCGCTGGCTATCGAACTCGTCGCAAAGACTTGGGTATGAAGCGTCTTGTTTCTCGCTGCAATAGACGCAGCAGCTGCGGATTGTCGGTCCGCAAAAGTGGCGCCGGACTGGATATTATCCTGTGCTGTCCCGACGTCGCTCAGGTCAGAGAGATTAAGGCTGCGGAACATGACGGGAGCCGCCGCGCCATTGGGATCATAAACCGACGAAAGCATATTGCCTCCGCCAGGCAGGAACACCCACGTGCCATTGCCGGCGAGAAACGTCGTGCTCGTCGTTGAGCCGGATGCATCGATATCGCCGATCGCCACCTTATCCTTGAAGGCCAGCGCCGCAACATCGTCTGGCTGCAACGCTGTGCCTGCCAATGCGCCCTCTGCCGCGCTAGCGAACAACGTTGGACCCCTTGCCGCAAGTTGCTGCGCCGAGGTCAGCGGCGTCATTGTCTTGGTGTTGTCGATGCCCGCTTCAGCTTCAGCTTGGGAGGCAAAAGGGCGCGCCACATCGCCGACCGTTCCAATCGTGATCTTCCGCGTTTCAGCAAGATCGATCGCGAGTTCATGCGCAACCGTGGGAGCACCTTCGGTCGGCAGTTCGATGATGCGAACATCGGCCATTGATTACACCTTGATTATTTTGTTGAGAACGATCGTCGGCTGCACGTTGTTGTGCGCTTGGCCACCGCCGGTGGGTTGAACTGATATGTCGATAACAGAGTCAGTGGTGTTGAGGTCGCCAGGCGTGGACCCGCCCTGGGCGAATGCACCGACCACGCCGTTGGCGAGCCCAAAGCCTCGAGCCGTATTCCCCCAATTATGATGGTGCGGCTGCTGGCTTATCGCGTGCCCATGGTTTGGCATTTGCGCCACCGTCAACGTCTGCGTCTGAGCACCGCCGCTGGCTCCAAGGGTTGTACCGGCGACGCCACCGGCGCTCGTCAAGCGTCCCGCTGCTGTGCCGTTCATATCGTCCTTGCCGGCCGTCACGCGTCCGCGAAGATCCGGAAGATTGAACGTCGTCGATCCGTCGCCACCGCCGAAGCGCGTACCGAGCACACCGAAGAGCGCCGCATAGGTCGACCGAGAGACTGCCTGCCCCCCGGCGAAGAGCCATCCGCTCGGCGCCGTCGTGCCGGCATAATCGAGGATCGCGCCGGACGGGAAATAAGTCTGCAGAAACGACAGCGGTACTGCGTCGCCCGGGTCCGACGGTGCTGCAAGGTTCTTCAGCTTCTGCCCATTGGCGTTTTGTGCCCCGGTCCACGGCGCGACGCCAGAGCGAAGCAAAGCCTGATTGAGCGCTGCCTGAATATCTTCGAGCGGTGGGTTATGCTGGCTCGCAAGGATCGTCTGGCCCGTGACGGCGAGATAGCCGACCGGCAGATTGTAATTTCCATTGGGATCGAAGGGCAAAGAAGCCTCCATAGAAAAAGGCGGCTCCGAAGAACCGCCTCATATGTTGATTAATCAGAAATGAGACGCCGCATTTGGCGAAAGGTTCAGAGGGAGAGTTTGCCGTTTCCCTCAGCCTCGATCTTCCGCTTCATGCAGATTTCGAGCGTGTCGTCATCCGACTGCTTATAAGGGCGACAATCTTCCACGAGGCGTTTAAACTCGTCGTCGTTCTTGTCATCTTTCGGCTTGCGGCGCGCGTCGAGGTAGTGATCCGCTTCGAAGAACGTGACCTTCGCCGTATCTTTTTTGCGTCCCCTGCCAATGCTGATGCCCTTCGGGATTTTGTGATACTGGCCGAATAGATCAAAACCTTCCTGAGTGAGCGCTTTCGCGCCTTTCCGGTTGTTGACTTCGTTGTTCAGTTTCACCAGGGCGATATCAAGGAGCTGGATAGCAAGTTCATGCAATACCTTTCCATGCTCGGCCTTAACGCGAGCCAATACGTCGGAATTCGGCGCTTCGCCGTCTCCTCGTTCGGCCATGATGGCCCTATTGATGCCTTCCATTAGATTGCGGAGCTCACTGAGCGTTGCGTTTTTCGGCATGTATGCGCCACTCCTTGGCAAAGCGGTTTATCCATTCAACGGCATGTTCGATGTTTTCGGTGATGGCAGGCGTTTCCCAACGATCGATGAGCCGGATCACCTCAGCTGGATCGTCCTTGCAATAACCGAGATATCCTATAGCGGCCGTTATGCTGCGGCACTGAAGCCGAACACCTTCTTCTTCCTTTCGAAGCGAGCGGGCCTCGCGCTCCGAGTCCTTCTGCATCTTTGACTTCGGCGGTTGCATGGTGCCGTCGTCGGCCTTCACTTGGCCTCCCAATAGCCGGCCGATGTCGGCGGCGGTTTCCCGATCGGGACGCTTGCGATGCTTCTCAACATACTCCGTATAGGCATTTCCCGGATGGTAGAGCTTATAGCGGCACATTTCGTCAAGGAGGGCCGCTTCCGCCTCCTCCCGGGCCTCCCTGTCCGCTTTCTTCCCCTGCAAAGATACAACTTGCTCGGGAGCAGTTAGATTCGCAAGATCAGCAGCATGCGAGACAGCTACTTCTCCATTATCTATCGCCGCCACCAGCTGTGGGGACCCGTCATGGACGACTTTCGCCGTCCGGCGTAGCTGGTCGCGGGATGAGAAGCCCGCCTTTTTAGCGGCGACCTCTTAGGTTCGTTCGCCTGGCTTAACTTCGGCGCGATTGCTCCGAAGTTCGTTAGCTTTTTCTGCGAAGCTGACGATGTCAGTTCGCGTCCCTTGACGATGTCCTATTTCACGCTCAATGGCTTCAGCGATCGACAGCCTCTCACTTGGTGTGAAGGCCTTTCGAACCTCGTTTTCAGCAAACTCGCCTTCAACGATGGATGAGATATCGACAACTCGTGCCTCTATCTCAGACAATCCGAGAGCGAAGCAGGCTGTCAAACGACGTTCTCCGAATACAAGAACGTTGTCCTTCGTAATGCCGATCGGTTGAAGGAGCCCGATCTCCCTGATGCTTTTCATCAAGCCATCGATGTCGCCTTTATCCTTTCGGAAGCGATCTCCGACGACAATGTCTTGGATTGGGATCTTCATCACTTCTCCAGCTTTGTGAGCCGCCGCCAATTCGGCTTCTCCTGGCACGAAGCGTATTGCCATTTTCGGTACTCCTTGAGCGCTCGGCCGGCCAAGCCAGTAGCGCACTGGTCCGCTGTGAAGCAGAACCGAGGCTCAAGGAGATCTCAGTTCCGCGCTAACCCTCTGGCCAAGGGCTTACACGCATATTGCAAGAAAAGATTGTAGAAGACAAATGGGAAACAGATCGGAACATACTAGAAACGCGCATCAAGCTTGACCTTGTGTTCTGCGTGAGCGTATCTACTGATGCTACAACTTGCCATTTCGGCGATATCGACCGCAACCAGGGTCGAAATAGCCGTCAAGATTTGGTTCTACCCATGACCAACGACCGTAAAAACCTGCTCGTCGCTATCTGCTTCGTCGTCTTCGCCGTGATCATGGCGGGACTGACGTGGTTCCTGAGATACATGGGTCTGGAATTCGTGCTCGGCTTCGTATGCGGGGCGATGCTCGTCGCAGGTTGCCTTTTCATCATCTCAAAAGACCTGCGCAATTTATCTTGATGGCAAAAGCTGCCGCGCGCTGCTTTGCGTCAGTGCGTTGATGATGGCCTGCACCGCCGGATCACTTGCAGCGTGAATTTGCTGTGCTCTCTTCATCAACGCGTCGACAATGGCATCACGCTGAGCGCCCTGAGCGACCGAAAGCGCGCCAATTTCCTGCGCATATTTGCCGGCCGCCTTTTCCGCATTCTGACGAAGCAGCGATTGGGCAACAAGTCTGGCGCCCTTCAGCCCAATACCTGTAACGGTCGTGTCTGCCGGGATTTGAGCTGGTTTCCCCGTCTCATCGAGAAACTTCGTGAAGCCGCCCGTCATGGCCGTGTCGGAACCACGCGTCACCCGGTTGGCGGTATCGTTGAATGCTACTTCCCGGTCAATGGCATCGAGGATGCCTTTGGAATTGTCCGGACCGTATAAATACGCCAGCTTATCCCGGTTCCAATCGCCTTCGCCGCGTACCGTGTTTTTCAGAGCCGTTGCATCATTGGCCTTGGTGCCCACGATCCTGTCGAACTCCCCGCGAACACTGTCCCGCATCCGTGCAGCTTCAGCGGACGGACCAATCATCTGACCTTGCGGGATCGATCCATTGACAAACATTTGCTGAACTTCTTCAGGTCGCAGCGCGCCCGCCTCGTTGCTGAGGATCGGCCTGCCCTGTTGCAGTCCCTCGCTTTGCCGGTAGAGTTCATGCATCCGGGCATCTACGTCTTTTATGCCAGGCGCGGCGTCGGCAAGGACGTCATCCACTTGATTGCGGGCTGCTGTAAGCTGCCGAACGACCTGCGGATTGACCTCGCCCTCCATCAGTCCGTCAATTGCCTCTCGGGTCGCGCGGAGAGCCTGTGGGTTAGGGTCAAGGACGGGTTGGCCGCCGACGGTCTCGCCGGGGACATTCAAATAGCCACGGACGCGAGTGACAGCCTGCCGAGCCGGGCCGCGGAGGTTCGTCGCCAACGCGTCGAGGTCGTCGGCTAACGGCTGGGTGTTGACGCCCTGTGCGTCGGCCATAACCGGCCCATAGAGTTGAGCAAATTGGCTTCGACCATTCTCAAGGCCAGCTTCGATCTGTGAAGGAACGACCCGCGGCCCGAGAAACTGGTCTGCATCACTTCGCAACCGTGCCGGTGCGCCCTGTGCGCGCTCGACAAGGGCGTTGACGATCTGATCGCGCATAGAGGGTTGTGCGGCCGCGCCGCGAGCCACACCGACCCATGAAGGCGAGACGTCTGCCAACATCGCTTGATCGCCCAGCCCGCTAAGGTTGGATTGCAGCGCCGACATTCTGGCGGGATCGCCTATCGTGCTTTCGATATATTGCTGTGCAGGCTTGGATATGCCTGAAAGGGCGTCGTCCGTCGCGCCGCGCGCCCAACGTACACCGGCACCGACTGCCCGCCCTGCGAGAGGACCGACAAATCCAGCACCCATGCCTATTCCGGCGCCAAGTGCCGTCTGACCCGCATCGCCATCTGAGCGCACCGCGGCGTCAGCGCCACCGAGAACTCCCCCTGTGCCAGTACTAGCAGCAATCCGGAGGGGAAGCGATCCAGCGCCAACGCCGAACGCAGCGGGGGCAGCCATCATCATCGGCACCGTTCCCGCAACCCCACCTGCAACCCGCGATCCTGTATCGACCCACGGATTTGCGGCCTTTTCCCCCGCGTTCATCGCATCGATGCGCTTCATGACGTCATCATAGGATTGGTCCGTCAGCGCCGCGACTGTTCCGGCGGCTGCCATTTCAGTGCCACGGCGAATGTACGGGCCAACGACTGGAATACCCTCCAAGAAGCCACCAACACCAGTTCTAGCGACGGAAAGAGCGTCGCTATTTGATGGTGGTGCCGCGTTCTGGCCACCCTGCTGATCATGCAACTGCTTTACGGCAAGCTGCACAGCATTGTCGTCCGGGGCATCAATCTCGTACTTTTGCCCGTTCATTTCGACTTCATATGTGGGCATCAGTTTTTCTTCCTGATCGTCACACCGGGAATTGTCGTCGGCACCGTCAAGTTATCGGACGGAAGCTGCTTCGAGCCGTTCTGCGACAGGGCCTGACGGTACTTATTGAAGTTCTCGTATGGATTACCCAGATCGCGGATCTGCTGCTCTGCCTCCTGCCAGGAGATACCTCCGGCTTCCTTCGGCATGACTGCTTTCTGCGCGATCTGCGCCGCCGCAATTTTTTGCTGCTGGATTGCCGCGAGCGTCTGGGTGATGATCTGGTTGCCGCCAGGCACATTACCCAGACTCGGCAAGCTATTCAGGAACATCTTGACGTCCGTGTCTGACGATGAGCCGGCCCCGGTAGGACGCATGTTCGGGGCCATGCGATCGATAACAGCCTGATAGGCTTGCGCTTCACCGAGTCCCTTGACATCAATTCCGAGCGCTTGGGCATAGGGTCCGAGCGCGGCCATGACCTGAGCGCCCTTGCCGGTGTTGATCTGCGCCCCCAGGTCAGCCAATTGCTGGACGTCGCCCAGCATTCGAGAAGCAGTGGTGCCATCGGTGATGTATCCGCCGATACGCGTTGCGGCCTCCTCATCGGCTTTGGCCTGAAACTTCGAGGAGTTGTCGCCATTGTTGATCGTGGTTGTTGGCCGTCCCGCAGCCTTGAGCGCGATCTGATAGTCAGGAAAGCTGCCGGTGTAGCCATTCTGCTTGGCGAAATTGTATTCCTTGATGTCGTTGGTATTCGCCAGGTTTGAGGTTTCGGCATTCGTACGCGCGACGTTTGCCTGTTCGAGTGGGTCACCCGCCTTCAGCGCCTGATTATGATCGGCCAAGGTAATAGCCTGCTGCGCATTGAACTTTGCCGTCCGGTCGGCGGCGTCGATCTGAGCCTGCGTATCCGGCGTGACTCGGCCAAGGTTATCTGCCTCATATTGCGCTTTCCGCAGACCGATTTGATACATCGGATCAGACTGCTTCAACTGCTGCTCATAGAGAGCCTGTGCCCGGGCCTGTTGCGATGCGAGCAATCCCGACAATACTGCCTGCTGACCCTTGCTGATAAAGGGATTGGACAGCGCCTTGACGATTGCCTGCTGATTTATCGGCTGGGCTGCCGACGGTGTCGCCGTCATGGCCTGCGCGACCTGCTGCACCGGCGTTGCAGCCGGAGCCGTGCCGCCAGTTGCCGGCGCCCGATAGTCAGTCGTCACCTGCGGATCCTGATAAGGCGTTGTCGGCCCAAGGGCAGCCTGTAGCTGATCCGGCGTGACTGTAGCGGGATCAAAGGGTGGAACTGCCGGCGTCTGAACGGGAGGTGCAACGCCGGCCGCGGGATCAAGGCTCGCCACCTGCTGACCGCCGATTGGCGCTTGCTGCTGAATGGCTGCAGCCGCTGGCGAGGATGAGCCCTGGAACTGAGCCAGATATCCGTTTGCCAAGGCCAGGCGATGAGCGGCATTGGCATTCCCGGGCACATTATAGCCTTTGAAAGCCCATGCGTTGTTCATCAGGCTCTGGGCTTCCTGGACGCTCTTGGCATTATTCAGCGCCGTGATGAGGTCCGGATTTTCCTGAAGGAAGAATTGACCCTGCTGCTGAGGTGTACCGTTGTTGCCGCCGGCAAACTTTTGCAGGTTGGCCAGGCGCGGGCCGTTCCATGACATGATGCCACCGGCAGGGTTCTTGCCATCCGCCCACGTGCCGCCGGCATTCTGAGGGGAATAGCCGCTCTCTGCCTGCCCTGTCGCGGCGACGGCGGCAAGACCATATGGATTCGTCACCGCAAGCTTCGTGCCGCCTACATCATAGCCATTCTTGACTGTATCGAGAAACTGCGTCTGGATATCATTGGCATTTCCGGGAGCAATCGAGCTGCTTGACCCAGGGACCATTGCCGACGGCGTGGCACCGGTTGCCGATGTTGCTGCGGTCGACCCGGGCGCCGCAAGCGTCGATGGCGAAATGCCCGATCCGCCCAACGCCGCGGCAAAATCGGCAGCCGCAGAGTCCTGGCCAGCCTTCTGCGATCGATCAAGGCTCCTGTCATCAAGGGCGCCGATGATGCCTTGTGCCACTCGTGCCGCGCCCTGCGTCCAACTCGCCACCGGCGAATAGTCGATCGCATTCTTCATCAACGCGTCGGCAATCGCGCGCCGACGGTCGATTTCAGCCTGCGTCAGCGGTTGACCGTTCGCACCCCAAACGAAAGCATCAGAAAGAGCCATTATGGGCCTCCGGCGCGCGTTGATAATCGACCATCTTGAAGCCGTTCGGCTGGACGTGCACTGCGCCAGGGTTGACCGTTTCAACCTCATCGGCCATGACGCCGATCTCCGTGACCGGTGACCCCACCATGTTATACGCATAGACTGGCAGCCCATTATCGAGCCGGCCGACGCGGCGAATGTTTTCTTTCAGACGGCGATCGGAATACTTGATCCCGGCCGTCAAACCGGAACCGAGCAAGCCGAACAGGCCGCCGGCCATCGCGTTCGATTGCGCGACCTGCTGATTGTACTGGTTGTTCACAAGACCGGTGTAATCGACGCCGCCGACGCTTGTTTGTGGCGTGCTGACGAAATTCGGGTTT
>JAGWJK010001052.1 GCA_028865845.1 Rhizobiaceae bacterium | reverse complement strand
GAATTTCCTCAAAGGGGAGCTGGTGAACCGCGAAGGCAAGGTGGTGTTCGCGACCAATGATGTCCTCTTCTCGCTGGACGGCTATAATGGCGGCGAGGCTCTGACAGCGGGTCGCAAAGTCATTCTCGGCGTTCGGCCGGAGCACATCAAGGTCAACGAAGACCTGGCTCCAGGCACCGAGGTACACAACGCGACTGTTGATATCGAAGAGCCGATGGGCGCAGACAACCTGCTCTGGCTCAAGCATGCCGGACACACGATGTCGGTCCGCATCAATGGTGCGCGACGTTTCAGCGCGGGCACGCCGGTGAAGCTCGGATTCGATATGACGCTTGCTTCGCTCTTTGACGCGCAGACCGAACTCAGAATATGATCATATGAATGAAGGCGACTCTGTCGCCTTTATTTTTCGTGCATAGGGAGGTCAAATGTCGTCTTCATTCAGCAGCAGTTCTTCTATCGATCTGGCGGGTTCGTGGCAGCTCACGTCCCCCGACAGCGATCATTCCGTGGCCATGGCGGTACCAGGGGATGTTCACACCGCTCTCCATGGCGCTGAGATCATTCCCGATCCGTATTTCGGCCGGAACGAAGAAGTGGTGCAGTGGGTCGCCAACCAGGACTGGCAGCTGCAGCGCAGCTTCACGCTGGAGGATGCCGGCGGAGACTGGTATCTCGACATCGACTATCTCGACACCGTGGCGAGCGTCTATGTCAACGATACGCTCGTTCTTGAGGGCAACAACACCTTCCAGCGCTATCGCCCCTATGTTTCAAAGGCGCTGAAGACGGGTGACAATACCATCCGCATCGTGCTGCATTCCAGTGTCGCCGCAGGTGCTGCGCGGCAGGCCAAGCAGCCGTTCTATATTCCCTACAGCACGGCGAATTCGCCGATCCCGAACGGCAACATGCTGCGCAAGCCGCAGTGCCATTTCGGCTGGGACTGGAATATCGCCATCGCGCCGCTCGGCCTTTATGGCACGATCGCGCTGCGGAAGCTTGAGACGGCACGCATCGAGCACGTCGTCACGAGCCAGGTTCACAATGAAGACGGGTCCGTCGATCTCAAGGTAACCGCGACCTTCTTCGCAAAGAGCATCGGCGCTGCTCAGGTCTATTTCGCGCTCGACGAGGAACGCATCCGGCTCGATATCGGCGTCCATCCCGGCGAGACGTCGGTCACGCATGTCTTCCATATCGAGAAGCCGCGGCTTTGGTGGCCGGCCGGCAGCGGCGAGCAGGCGCTTCATACGCTGACCGTCGAAACCAATTCCGAGACCGTGACCCGTCAGATCGGCCTGCGCACCGTCGAGTTGATCACCGACGAGGACGAGGCGGGCAGCCGCTTCGCGCTGAAGATCAACGGCCGGGAGATTTTCGCCCGCGGCGCCAACTGGATTCCGGCTGATGCGCTGTTCTCTCGGTCGAGCCCCGCCGCGACCGAGGATCTGTTGCAGTCGGCAGCGGCTGCGAACATGAACATCATCCGCATCTGGGGTGGCGGTTTCTACGAGCACGACTGGTTCTACGACATCTGCGACCGCCTCGGGCTGATGATCTGGCAAGACTTTATGTTCGCTTGCAATCTCTATCCCTCGACCGGCGATTTCCTCGAGAATGTCGAGGCGGAAGCGGAATATCAGGTCCGGCGTTTGCAGACGCATCCCTCGATCGTGCTGTGGTGTGGCGACAACGAGCTGGTGGGGGCACTCACCTGGTTCGAGGAATCCCGCAAGGACCGCGACCGCTACCTCGTATCCTACGACCGCCTCAACCGGACGATCGAGCAGGCAATGAAGAGAGCGGCTCCGGATGCGATCTGGTGGCCGTCGAGCCCGGCTTCAGGCTATCTCAACTTCGGCGATGCCTGGCATGCCGACGGCTCCGGCGACATGCACTATTGGTCGGTGTGGCACGAGAACAAGTCGTTCGACAATTACCGCTCCGTGCGGCCGCGTTTCTGCTCGGAGTTCGGCTTCCAGTCCTACACGTCGCTGCCTGTCATCAAGACCTATGCCGACGCCAAGGACATGAACATCGCGTCGCCGGTGATGGAGCTGCATCAAAAGAATGCCGGCGGCAACGAGCGCATCGCCGGCACGATGTTCCGCTATTTCCGCTTCCCGAAGGATTTTCCGAACTTCGTTTATCTGAGCCAGATCCAGCAGGGTCTCGCTATCAAGACGGCGGTGGAATACTGGCGGTCGCTTAAGCCGCACTGCATGGGAACCATCTATTGGCAGCTGAACGACACCTGGCCGGTTGCCTCGTGGTCGAGCCTCGATTACGGCGGCCGCTGGAAGGCGATGCATTATCTGGTGCGCCGCTTCTTCCAGCCGGTGTCGGTGGCC
>JAGWJK010001051.1 GCA_028865845.1 Rhizobiaceae bacterium | reverse complement strand
AGTTGCTTCAGATTGGTGATCTGTCGTCACTTCTGATTTTCTGTCCGTCGAGATAGCCGTGTTCGAACGCTTTCGCCTCGTCGCTGCCGTCGGGATAGGGATTATGCTCCGCCTCATTTTCCCGCTTGCCCGCTGCCACGCCGCGCTCATAGGCCTCGATTTCGACGTCGTCCGATCCCGACCCCTTTGGCTTCTCTATGCCAGTGAAATCCGGCATATCCGGAAGTTGCGGCTGGATCGGATTGGGAAGGCCCATATCGGGCACCAGCGGTGGAATGGGTGCGATTTCCTTTTCCATGACGAATTCCTCCTGGTGGAAAACGCCCTCGGCTCGCTCCTGTTCCATGCGCCTTTCAACAGTCTCAGGCAGCGAGAATCATTGCCGGAACTTGAGTTGTCGGTAGCGGGAAGCCTGGCCCGTTGGGGTAGGCGTTCCAGGCCTCCCGGCCGTCGATTACGAGGCTCGACGGCGCGGTGACGTTGACAGGACAACCCTTGGATTTTCCAGTCCGAGGTGACGGCCACCATAACGAACCGTTAATTTCCACACCGGCATGATCCATTACGGGAACGATCGCCGGCATCAGCCCAGCCCGTTAGTCGCAGACCCGCACGCGCTCGTAGTGCCAACCCGGATCATATTCGTTCTCGACCCGCTGGCTTTCATACCAGCACCGGCGCGGCGGCGTAGGAGGCTCATAGTAGCCACCGCCATTGGCAAGTGCGCCACCGACAACACCACCGATGAGGCCCGCGGCCAGGCCGCCGGCAATCGCACCGCCGTTATGATGATGGTGGTCATGGTCGTAATCGTGACCATGGTCATGATGGTGCTTCCAGTCATCGTTCGAATTGCCGTGCCAATCGGCATTTTGCACAAGCGGCGGCCTGTCAAATCCCTGTGCCTGGGCGAAGCTGGCCGGGATGAGCGCACTGCCCGCGAAGGCGGCAATCGAAACGGAAAGAAGTGCTTTCTTGAACATGATAACCTCCGGCGCACCGCGCCACATGATGTGTTCAGCTAAACAACGCATCTGACTATGATTATGTTCATTTGAACCTTGTCTGAATGCGCCGTTTTGCCTGCATTCATCTAGGCAACCCGACTGCAAGCATCTGAAATAAAATAGAATATTTCAAACGATACCAAGATTGGGCCAGCAAAGAAAACCGATCCGGTTCTTTCGAAATTCCAACCGGCAGCCGCGACCTTCCAATCTGAATGCATGTCCCCGCCGGGCTCTAGCAGAGCGCCGCTTAGTCGCGATCTGTGTGAAAAATCCCGGCAAAATTCCGATGTCGAGCGGCACACGCCGCAGCGATTTCCGCGTCTAATTTTACCGAACGTTAACCATAAATGCTGTTTCTAGGAATGTGCAACATCACGTTGTAGGAAAGCTTGTTTCATGTTGGCTGCCGTTCGCGCGTCCTTGCGCATCTCGACCTTTCTCGTGCCGATTTCGGCCTGCCTCACCCCGGCAATGGCTGTTGCGGCATCGCTGTCGTGGACGGGAGCGGTGAACAGCGACTGGAACAATGCCGGCAACTGGTCTCCAGCCCTGACACCCGGTGCCAGCGATTCCGTCGTCATCGACGGCGGCGCCCTCCCCGCCGAAGTGCTGGACGGCGGCCCGGCAGCCGCGGGCGATATCACCGTCGGGCTCGACAACAATGGCGCCCTGACGGTACTCGGCACTCTTCAAAGCTCGTCCGCCACCCTTGGCTCGCATGCCGGCTCGACGGGTGTTTTCGACCTGACGGGCGCCGACGGCGACTGGCAGAATAGCGGCACCCTTACCGTCGGCGACCTCGGAACCGGCACGTTTACGATCACTGCGGGCGCCCGATATGAAGGCAGCGGACCCGTCTATCTCGGCGCGAGTGCGGGCGGCAGCGGCAGCCTTATCGTCAACGGCGCATCGACATTCACGCTTTCCGGCGCACAGCCGTTTTTTATCGGCTATGACGGCCAGGGCTCGTTCGAATTGACAGATGCCGCCACCGCCAGTACCGGCGCTGCCACCCTTGGCTTTGGCGCGGGAAGCTCGAGCACGGCGTCGATCTCGGGTTCGGGAACGAGTTGGACGATCGATGGCGATCTGACCGTCGGCGGCGACGGCACGGGCACGATGACGGTCTCGACCGGAGCCACGCTCTCCGACAACAATGCGACGATCGGACTTGGGAACGGCACCGGAACCAGTTCGGTCACGATCTCCGGTCTCGGCTCGCAATGGACGAACAGCGGTCTCTTCGTCGTCGGCGCGAGCGGCAACGGCGCACTCTCAATCTTTTCGGCAGCGACCGTCTCCAGTGACAGCGCCATGATCGGTCGCTTCGCCAGCGGCTCCGTCACCGTT
>JAGWJK010001050.1 GCA_028865845.1 Rhizobiaceae bacterium | reverse complement strand
CGTCATAGTTCACATGACCGGCCTGGCCTGCGAGGATTTCGGCAAGCGCCACGCCTTCGTCTTCTGCCTTGTGGGCCAGCATAGGGCCCTTCACGACGTCGCCGATGGCATAGATGTCGGCAACATTGGTCTTGAAGTGACCGTCGATCTCGACGCGACCGCGGTTATCGAGCACAACGCCAGCCTCTTCCAGGCCGAGGCCCGACGTATAGGGCTTGCGGCCGGTCGAAACCAGGACGACGTCGGCATCGAGCACCACCTTGTCGCCGCCCTTGACCGGTTCGAAGGTGACCTTCGCGCCCGAGCCCGACTTTTCGACGCCGACAACCTTGGCGCCGAGATGGAACTGCATGCCCTGCTTGGCGAGCATGCGCTGGAACTGCTTTGAAACTTCGCCGTCCATGCCACCAAGGATATTGTCGAGATATTCGACGACGGTGACCTTGGCGCCGAGGCGCGACCAGACGGAGCCGAGTTCGAGGCCGATGACGCCGCCACCGACGACGACCATGTTTGCCGGAACCTTGTCGAGCGCGATGCCGCCGGTGGACGAGATAATGACCTTCTCATCGATTTCGAGCGGAACGCCCGGAATGCCGGCAACGTCGGAGCCCGTTGCGATGACGATATTCTTGCCTTCGATTTCCTGGACCTTGCCGTCTTCGGCGGTCACCGAAACCTTGCCAGCGGCAACGATCTTGCCGGTGCCGGTGAAGGTGTCGATCTTGTTTTTCTTGAACAGGAATGCAACGCCGTCGACATTCGACTTCACGGTCGCATCCTTGTGCGCCATCATCTTCGGCAGGTTGAGCGCCGGGGCTGCAACATCGATGCCGAGCGCTTCCATGCCGTGACCGGCCTGATGGAACATTTCGGAAGCATGCAGCAGCGCCTTTGACGGAATGCAGCCGATGTTGAGGCAGGTGCCGCCGAAGGTGGCGCGCTTTTCGACGACGGCGACCTTGAGGCCGAGCTGTGCCGCCTTGATGGCGCAGACATAGCCGCCGGGGCCGGTTCCGATAACGATCACATCGTAGGACATTGTCTAATTTCCTTGTTTTGTATCTGTGTTTAGTCGGCCGCCCGGGCGAGTGCGAGGCGGATGCCGAAGCCGACCAGTGCCGCTCCGGTGATGCGATTGAACCATTTACCCGATGCGATGAAGCGATCGCGGATCGGCTTGACGGTAAAGAAGATCGAAACGCCGGCGAACCAGGCGACGAGCGCCGTCGCCATGCCGATGCCGTAGCTGAACTGGATCAGCGCCGGCGTGTCGTGATGAACGAGCGTCGAAAACAGCGACAGGAAGAACAGCACCGGCTTCGGGTTGAGCGCATTGGTGACGAAGCCCGTCGCCAGGCAGCGCCAGACGGAAAGGGGCTTGCGATCCGCATCGCCGATCTCGATGTCCTTGACCTTGAAGCCCGACTCCCGGAAGGACTTGATGCCGAGATAGACGAGGTAGAGGACGCCGGCCCACTTGATCATGCTGAAGACGGTGAGCGACTGCGAGACGATGAGGCCAAGGCCAAGGATGGTGTAGCTGACGTGAAACAGCAGCGAAAAGCCCATGCCGAGCCCGGTCATCATGGCCGGCCGGCGACCATGGACGATGCTCTGACGCAGAATGACGGCGAAATCCGCGCCCGGTGCAACGATGAAGATCGAAAACACCGCCATCAGGCCGAGAAATTCCCAAAGATACTGCATGGTTATTACCTATCAGACCGGATCATCGTCCGCCGCTTACGTTCACCAGGGCACCGGTTATATAGGATGCCGTTGGCCCCAGCAGGTAGAGGATGGTGTCGGCAATTTCGTCGGCCGTTCCGGCCCTCTGCATCGGGATCAGCGGGGTCATGTCGCGCACGCGGTCAGGCAGGCCGCCTGAGGCATGGATGTCGGTGTCGATGATGCCCGGACGAACCGCATTTACGCGGATATTTTCGGTGGCGACTTCGCGCGAAAGCCCGATCGTGAACGTATCGATCGCCGCTTTAGAGGCGGCATAGTCTACATATTGGCTGGGGGAGCCGAGGATCGCCGCCATCGACGACACGTTGACGATCGCGCCACCCTTGCCGCCATGCCGGGTCGACATGCGACGCACCGCTTCCGCCGCGCACAGGAAGGAGCCGGTGATATTGATGCGAAACATCCGGTCGAGCCGTTCCGGCGAATAGTCTTCGATACGCTGCGGCATGTCGACGACGCCGGCATTGTTGACCAAACCGTCCAGCCGGCCGAAATACTGGTCGACTGCCGCAAACATCGCCTTGATATCCTCAGCCGAACCGACGTCGCCGCCAATCGCGATCGCCTCGCCGCCGGCATCGCGGATCGAGGCAACGACGCTTTCTGC
>JAGWJK010001049.1 GCA_028865845.1 Rhizobiaceae bacterium | reverse complement strand
AGGCCGCCAGAAACATAGCTGATGTCATAATTGCCCGAAGTGAGACCCGATGCAGCGATGGTATAGCTGCCGGCATTGACCGCGCCCTGTGCGCTACCGCCATAAGCGATTGTGCCACCGAGCATCGAGGCGCCCTCGCCGTTCACGAAGCCGGAATAGCTGACGCCATTGCCGCCGCTGTAGCCAAGCCCGTCATAGGTCTTCGAGGCACCATCCGCTGTCACCGTCAGCGACGCCTTGTTCACCGTCAGGCCGCCACTGACATAGGTGATGTCATAGTTGCTGGCATCGAATGTACCGCCGCTCACGCCCGATCCAGTGATACTGTAGGGTGTGCGACCATTGACGCCGGCGGTTGCCGATGCGCCGCTGCTGGAAAGCGATATCGTTCCGACGGTTTCGTGGTTTTTCAGGCCATCAGTTGTAAACTCGGGACCGTCGAAGCTGAACGTGTCGCCATAGGTCTTTTCCTGATCGTCTGCGGTGATCGTCAGGGCCGCCCTGTTGACCAGCCACTGACCGGCGGTGCGGTTGGTGATGCTGTAATTGCCGTTCGCAAGCGTGCCGTCGACATCGAGCGTATAGGTACCGGCGTTGGTGGTGCTGCCGATACCGAAGCTGTTTGACAGGCCGGTGAGCACGCTGGCGGTCTGGCCGTTCTTGAGCCCGGTTGCCGATAGGCCGGGATTACTCGGGCTGTCGCCATAGGTGGAGGAGCCGCCGAGCGCGGTGACTGTGATGTGGGCCGGCGTGACCGTCAGGCCGCCGGCGACATAGGCAATGTCGTAATTGCCGGCGTCGAACTGACTGCCAGTCGCGCCCGATGCGGTGATGGTATAAGGCGTGCCGCCATTGACATTCGCCGTGGCCGCCGTTCCGCTGCTTGTCAGCGTCACGCCGGTGACGGTATCGCCGTTCTTCAGCTGACCGCTCCCCGTCGTAAACTCCGTGCCGTCGAAGCTGAAGGTGTCGCCATAGGTCTTCGACTGGTTGCTGGCGGTTACTGTCAGGGCCGCCTTGTTCACCGTCAGGCCGCCGGAGGCATAGCTGATGTTGTAGTTGTCGGCATCGAAGCTGCCGCCGAAGGCGCCGGAGGCGGTGATGCTGTAGGGCGTGCTGCCGTTGACGCCAGCAGTCGCAGCCGATCCGCTGCTGGCCAGAGACACTGTGCCGATTGTCTCATGGTTCTTCAGGCCGTTGGTGGAGAACTCGGTGCCGTCGAAGCTGAACGTATCGCCATAGGTCTTCGTCTGGTTGTCGGCCGTGATCGCCAGGGCCGCCTTATTGACCGTCAGGCCGCCCGTGGCATAGCTGATATCGTAATTGTCGGCATCGAAGGTGCCGCCGCTCGCGTTCGATGCCGTAATCGAATAGGCCGTGCCGCCGTTGACGCCGACGGTTGCTGATGCACCGCTGCTGGACAGCGAAACCGTGCCGATGGTCTCGTGGTTCTTCAGGCCATTGGCGGAGAACTCAGTGCCGTCGAAGCTGAACGTATCGCCATAGGTCTTGGTCTGGTTGTTGGCCGTGACCGTCAGCGACGCCTTGTTCACTGTCAGATCGCCGCCGACATAGCTGATATCGTAGTTGCCGGCATCGAAGCTGCCGCCGCTACCGCCGGAGGCGGTGATGCTGTAGGGCGTACCACCATTGACGCCGGCGCCTGTCGCAGCACCGCTGCTGGACAGAGATACCGTGCCGACCGTCTCGTGGTTCTTCAGGCCGTTGGTGGAGAATTCTGTGCCATCGAAGCTGAAGGTATCGCCATAGGTCTTCACCTGATCGTCGGCAGTTATCGTCAGGGCTGCCTTGTTCACTGTCAGGCCGCCCGAGACGTAACTGATATCGTAATTGCCGGCATCGAAGCTGCCACCGCTCGCACCAGAGGCGGTGATGGTATAGGGCGTGCCGCCGTTGACGCCGGCGGTTGCTGATGTACCACCGCTTGCGAGCGACACCGTTCCGATGGTTTCGCCGTTCTTCAGCTCGCCGCTACCGATGGAAAACTCCGTGCCGTCGAAGCTGAACGTATCGCCATAGGTCTTGGTCTGGTTGTTGGCCGTGACCGTCAGCGACGCCTTGCTCACCGTCAGATCGCCGTCGACATAGCTGATATCGTAATTGCCGGCATCGAAGGTGCCACCGCTCGCGCCAGAGGCGGTGATGTCGTAGGCCGCGCCGCCATTCACTCCGACCGTCGCAGCAGCACCACTGCTTGCGAGCGACACTGTGCCAATCGTTTCGTGGTTCTTCAGGCCGTCCGCAGAGAACTCCGTGCCGTCGAACGTGACGCTGTCACCATAGGTCTTGCTCTGGTCGTTGGCGGTTATCGTCAGTGCCGCAGGGGTGACCGACATCGTGC
>JAGWJK010001048.1 GCA_028865845.1 Rhizobiaceae bacterium | reverse complement strand
AGCAGGTCGGTAGCATAGGCGGCGATGTCGTTTGTCGGCGTCACTGCACCGGTCCCGTAGACGATGCGGTTGTTTTCGCCATACCCGCGCACGATGAAGTCGCGGCCGCTCGCCAGCACCGGCGGCAGGATTTCTTCAGCCTCGTAACGGCTGCAGGATGCCTTGTGCAGAAAGACTGGTCCCGTTTCGGCGTAGGGCTGCAATTCCGGGAAGGGGCGGTAGGCAAAGACATAGAGTGCCTCGCCGGCATCGATGTTGCGCAGGCAGTGACGGCAGGGATGACCCGGCCCGTCGGAAATCATGGTTTCCGGCAGCTGGCCGTAGGCGTCCAGTCCGCCGTTCCAGATCATCTCGGCGTCGGAAGTGGGCATGGCGTTGAAAGCGATGGCAGACATGGCAAATCTCCTCTGAAGGTCTGCCATGTGATGCGCTCAAGCCGGCTCGCAAGCCACCCGATTCCTGCAAGCCTCAGCCTGTCACGTCTGGAAGGCGAATCAGGGAGATCTGAACCTCTTTATTGAGCGTTGCCGAGATTGCCGGCCTTGAGACCGGCAAGAAGCGGCGAAACGGCGCGTTCCAACGTTCCATCGGGCAAAGTATCTGCCGATTGTCCTTTGTCGACCGGCTCAAGCGTCGTGCTGATGATAACGACACGACCGACCTGGGTCAGGCAGCGGAACCATATCTGATCCTTGGCCTGCGTGAGATGCCAGAGCCAGAATATCTTCTGGTCGGGCATCGGCTTGTACACCGTGTGCCCGAAGTTCGTGAGGGCACCGGGAGAATCGGGAACCTCCTTCGCATAGGGCGCGTCCATGTCGCCGCCGCCAAGAAAACCGGCTGCGGACGTCTCGTCGGCGAAGATCCGCATCGTCAGGTCGGTCTGAGTCGGATAGGTCGTGCCCTGAAGACCGTAGGTGACCTCGGCCTGGCCATATTGCGGCTTCAGATTTTCGTTGGTCTTTGAAAGCTGAAGCTCGAAACCGGAGAGCGTTTGCGCATTCGGCGGCGTACTCAGGAAGGCATCGAAAAGTTTCTGTCCGTCGCCATCGAGCGCACTCGTCGTCGTCGCCGGTGGCTGCACGGGAGGAGTCTGCACTGGAGGCGCCTGCTGCGACGCGATGGTCTGCGAGATCGATCCGTCTTCGTTGATCGTCACGGTCTCCGAGAGATCGCCACTATCGTCTTCGAGCGAGGCACCGAAGGGGACGTAGCGCGCGTCCTTAGTCGGTTTCGCGTCGGCGTTTTCGGCGTGATAGAACTGGAACGCGCTGTCCTGCACCCAGAATTTCTGGTCGTCGTCGCCGGGCCAGATCATCTGGGTCTTCTTCCGTCCGCTCGTGTACCAGTCCGTCTCCATCCGGAAGAACAGCTTTGGCACGACGAGGGCCGTGTCGAAATAATAGCATTTGCCCGGATGCACCGAGAGCCAGCCGCGGGTGAGGTAGGAAACGTCGCTCGCATCGTCGCCCTGCTGTTTGTAGGCAATCGACACGAAAATATCCCGGGAGAGCTGGCTACAGAACAGGACCTTGGCAAACGCCGGCCCCGGCAGCATCAAGGCAGCGGCAATCGCCGCGGCCGGACACAGAAGTGAAAAGATCCGCATGCGATCAGCTCCCCACCAAGCTCATCTCAAACACCAGAAATGCCCTCTAAACAGCGGGCAGTATGGTGAATTGCACATGGCTTGTGAAGAAAGCCGTTCCGCTTAGCCGAAGGCTGCGCGACTACCTCCTTCGGTGACGAACGCCGAGAAAAGCGGACCTAGCCGCGCTTTGCCAACTCCAGCAACTCCTTGTCGCTCAGCGGACGGACGATGCCTTCTCCGGTCGAAACCGGAGAAAAGCCGAACATCTGGTAGAGCTGCAGGGCGCGCGGATGATCGAGATTGTTGGTGGTTGTCGTGATCCGCTGCGGACTCAGCGTCCACATGGCATAAAGCGCCTGCAGCAGGAACCATTTGCCGATGCCGAGGCCGAGCGCATGCTCCATCAGGCCGAAATGGCTGAGTTCGATAGTATCGTCATCGTCGCGGGAATATTCGAAGAAGCCGGCCGGCGCACCGTTGACGTAGAGCACGCTGATGTCGTTGCGAGGGGCATGCAGGATAGCTGCCAGCGCCTCGTCGTCCATGCGCAGCCGGTCGACCCAATGCCAGCGCGAGCCGACCTGCCGGTAGAGATAACGATAGAACGGCAAAGGGATGCCCGGCGAGCGCATGATTGCCGTCTGGATGTTGACCGGCACCGGCAGGCTTGCCTTGGGCGGCGCGGTCATTTCCAGGCGAGTGATATGGACTTTGAGCGATGAGGGCGTTTTCACGGGCCGTGGCACTCAGTCTTTACCGGTGACGATGCGGG
>JAGWJK010000061.1 GCA_028865845.1 Rhizobiaceae bacterium | reverse complement strand
CCTCCCAAGTCTCGAGGATGGCTTCCATCCCATTCACCTGGTTTTGCGACAGCCGGCCGCCGAACAACGATGCGCGCACCGTCGCAAAAAACGTCGCATGGTTCATAGGGGCCACCTCCCGCTATTGGTGGCCCCTGGGGGGTGCACGGATATATTTCGTTGCACGAAGTGAACCTTTTTGTGGAACATGAGAACTCGACTCCCGTTGCGTTAATCAAACAGACGTCGAAAGGAGCGAACGATGAGTACAAAACAAGCAATTGTAGAAGCCGCGATCGAAACTCAGCTGGAGCGCCTGCCGATCGGCCTGATGTCAGCCAAACAGGCGCTGGAGCTGCCCGATGCTGAAGGCGTCATCTTCAGTCATCCCGACGAGGAAGCGGGAACGACGAATACATACGTAAGTCAGGCGGAACTCGGCTCCATTTTAGAACCGGAATAGACGTCATTCTAAAACACCACTCAGTAACCGACGAAGCCTTGCCGAGCTTTGGAAGAGCACTAGCTCGAACAAAGTATCGTCACGGCTTCGGGGAAACGCATGACTTATGATTGGGATGGCATCAGGACGCGCCGCATCAAACTGCTGAAATTCGGAGCATCCTTGATCATAGCCGCGACGGTCTTCGGAGCACCAGCCATGGTACTGCTGCGCTCGCACCATTGAGGCGGTGGCGAGGCATGCCTGTTGCCTTGCGCATCATCAGAATGCTAATTTTTGTTGGCCTCGGCTGTGATCGGCGAAATCATCGCTTCGGCGTCGATCACCGAAACATCGTTGTCCGTTGAAGCTGGAACGAACTCTGGCTGTGGTTGATGCGCGGCGAGCTGCGCCTGCGTGCTCGCAAGCCGCGCCGCCAGCTCGTCGACGGCGGTTGCGAAACGCTCGATTTCGCCCTGCAGAAAGGTGTTCTGCTTTTTCAGTGAATCGATGATGACAGACATTCGATTTCCTCTGCTCATGGATTGGAAATTACTCAGGCCGCACCATTCGCGGGCCATGCGGCCGCGTCGATTTCTGCCGTGGTGGTGATGGTGCCGGCGGTAATCGCGGCCACAACAGTAGCTTCTTCGGCAAAGCTTGCCTGGACGTGCGCGCCGACCGCGTTGGCGATTGCGGTTACCTGGGCGGCGTTCATTTCGACGAAGCCGGAATTGGTCTTGAACTGCACCGTGGTTGATGGATTGGCCTCGACGTAGGAATAGGCACCCGTGATCATGGCTTGGCTCTGCCGATCAGTCGGAATACCGGCGCCGTTGACGACGATGCCACCAGGTTCGACGGCGTAACGCTTGGCGGCGGCATAGGCAGGCAGATCGACCGGTACCGGATCGGGCGACCAGCCCGCAACCACGGCCAGCAGGCTCGCGGGAGCCTCGGGCCAATCCGGGCCGACATTCGCGACCAAAATGGTTTCCTGCTTATTAAGCTGGTCAATGATGGCGTCCTTGTCGACCGCCGGCAGCACGCTGGTAAGCTTGGCGGCAAGCGCCATCCAATAATCCGGCACGTTATAAATCTGCTGTCGGCCGAGCCAGAAGGCGACCGAGGCCATCCAGCGATCGGCCTTGTTTTCCGAGCGCGCCAAGAGCAGCGCGTCGATCATCGGCTCATACATGCTGTCAATGCGATACATGCAGTGGTTCCTTATTTTCCGTAGAGGGTGAGCACGCGGATCGTGCGGTTGTTCGCCGTGACGCCCGAACCGGAGACCACCCGGACGTCAAAGCGGAAAGTCGTTGACGCCGAGGCAGCCGGCGGCGTGAAATTGTATTCGTGGGCGAAGTGGGTCTTGCCCATGAAGTTCAGCTCGATCGTCGCGGAGTAGGCATTGTTGGCGCTATCGTAAATCGAGACGACCACGCTCACGGGCTGGACCACACCGTTGCCATCAGTCGTGCCGGTTCCGGCAAGGCTGAAGGCGCTATGGACAAGCACGGCACTGGTGCCGGTACCGTGATTGACGGTCAGACCGGTGATCGCCGTGTCGCTCGTGCCAACGCCAGCCGAGCCGAGCCCTGAATAGTCCACTCGCGAGATCGCACCAGCCGAGATGTTGCTCCGACCAACCTGAAGGCTGCCGATGATCGCCGAGGTTGGCAGTGAGCGCATCCAGGCTGCAGCCTTACGCATGCGGATGTTCGTGATGAACCATGAGCCGGCGGCCGAAGCACTGTTTATGACGGAAAACCACAGTCGACCCTTGCCGGTGACGAGCGTGCCGTTGACTGTAGCTGGTACGGTCATGATGTGGGATATTTTGGTCCACGCCGTGAGAGCTTGGCCTTGCGCGGCCGTCAGGCCAATGCCCGTGCTCCAAACACTCGTGGTGTCGGCTACGTCTCGGTAATGAATGCCGAAGTTAAGGCTATTCCCGACATCGGACGTCGTCTGAACCCACGCTTCAATATAGTAGGTTTCGCCGGGCACGACCGGAGTGTAGTCGGTCCAATAATTGTCGGTGTTACCGCCATTATAGCCGGTCGACTTAAGCACCCAAGGCGACGGCGCACCGGTCGGCACGGAAGCAGCCGTAGCCGCCGTAACGATATTGGCGGTGGGGCGAATGAACGTCCAGCCATCAGCGTCGCCATCGGTAAACGACGGATTGGCAACGTAGCTCGTAGTATCGCCGACATAGAGCTTGTCGGCCGTGATCGCATTGGCGGCAATCTCCGTCGCAGTGACCGCGCCAGCCACGATGGTCCCAGCCGTGACCGCACCGGCCGCGATCGTGCCGGCTGTAACCGCCCCCGTCGCAATCTTCGGCGTGCTGATCGCGCCATCGGTGATTTGCGTCGTGGTGATTTGGCCGGTCATATCGGTGGCGGCGACAGCGGCGGTGAAGGCTGAACCGGTATAGCGGTAGAGCTTGTCATCCGTGGTCAGGTAAACCAGTCGGCCTTCGACATTGCCCGTCGTCGGCAGCGCCGAGACGATCTCGACCGGACGATTGCCGGCCGCGAATTTGGCAACGGTGATAGCAGCATCGGCAATCTGAGACGATACGAGCGTGCCGGTGACCTTGGCTGCGGCTACAGCGGCAATCTGCGCGTCGGTCAGCTGGCCGGTAACATCGGTCGACGGTACGGCCGACGTCCAGGCCGAACCGTTGTAGCGATAGAGCTTGTTATCCGTCGTCAGAACAACCGTGCGGCCCTGAAAGTTACCTGATGTCGGCAGCGCCGAAACGATCTCGACGGGCGTCAGGCCGGACGCGAAAGCCGTGGCAGTGACCGCGCCGTTGGCGAGCTTGGAGGCGTCGATCGCGCCGGCTGCGATCTTCGCGGCGATAACGGCAGCGTCGGCAAGCTTGCTTTGCGTAATGATCAAGTCGGAAAGCTGCGATGACACGAGCTGACCGGAAACCTTGGCGGCGGCGACGGCGGCAATCTGCGCGTCGGTCAACTGCCCGGTGACCTTGGCTGCGGCAAGGCCGTCGACAAGCGCGCCGCTGACGATCCCGGTGATATCGCCACCGTTGACGGCCGCAGTCCACGCGCCGGCATGATAGCGATAGAGCTTGCCGTCCGTTGTCAGAAGCGCTTGCCGGCCCTCGAAATTGCCGGTGGTCGGCAGCGTGTCAACGATCTCGACGGGTGTCAGGCCGGCCGCAAACTTCGTGGCGGTGACGGCCGCATCCGCGATCTTGCTCGCGGTCACGGCGGCGTCTGCCAGTTTCGAGGCGATGACCGCGCCGTCGGCGATCTTGGACAGCGTCACGGCGGCGTCCGCCAATTTGGACGCGACGACCGCATTGCTTGCAATCACATCGGCTGTGACAGCATCCACGGCGATCTTGTTAGCCGACACGGCCGCATCGGCAAGCTTGAGGCTGGTCACCGCCTCATCCATGATCTTTTCGGCAGTCACGGCCGCGTCGGCGATCTTGGCTGCGATGATCGCGCCGTCGAGCACATCGCCGGCCTGAATGAGGATGTTCGGCGTTTTCACCGTGAGCCAGGCCGACCAGTCGGTAGCTCGGGTCGAGCGGGGGACGTAGCGTCCCCTCGCCTCGTAGTCTGTGTCCGGCAGCGTCCATTGGCCGGAGATCGTCCAGGAATACGGTGAGGCGTAGCGGGTGCTATCGCTGTCGAAGACGATGTCGCCGGTTTCCTTAAGACGCACCTGCACCCAGACGCGCTCGACGTCGTCGAGATCCGGGGCGCAGCTGATCTTGATTGCCGCGCGACGGTCGACGCCACTGGTGTCCTGCACCGTCGCCGGCTCGACGCTCCAGCCCACCATCGGCTGCGAAGGTGGGGTGATCGGGCCGATCCAACCGATTGCCGTCGGCAACTGCATGCCGCTATGCCAGTCATAGTCGGAGGGGTCGACCTCCTTCAGCGTGACGACCGTCACAAAATTCGGTTGCGGCTCGACTTTGACGACCAGGAATTTCTTCTCGTCGTAGCCGTTCCGCGCCGAGGTCCAGGAGACGACATCGTTCGGCTCCAGCGGATAGGCGTCCGGCGGCAGCGATATCTGATGCGTGCGAAAGCGCCGATAATCCTGGATCATCGCCTGACCGACGCGCTGCACCTGGTTGGCGAAGGGCACCGCCGGAAGCTGGATTTGCGCTGGAAGGCGGCGATTGCCGTCCTCTACTTCCAGGTCGGCATTGTAGCGACCGGGCGCATCCTTATTGGCCCATTTTTCGGCCGGTTCCGGATAGGTGGCCTCGATGGCGTTATACGTGTCGGAGAGCGAGGGAAATGGCTGGAAATCCTGCTCGGCGGTGACGATGATATCGTCATCCGAAAAGGAATAGACGGCAGCGCCGGGTGTGCTGATCAGCATCTTGAAGATGCCGCCGACTTCGGCCATGCGGCCGTTGCACGCCTTCAGCAATTCGGAAACGACGTCGAGCGGCTGCTGATCGCATTGCACCTCGTATCCGGCGCGAAAGGCGGGTTCACTGCCGCCGCCATCAAGCGTCACGGATGCGTCGCAGGCATTGGCAGCCGCCATCCAGTTCGCCGATGGCAGGCAGAAAGCGGCGATGTTCTGGCCGCCGTACACCCATTCCGATCCATAGTAGACGCCGCGCGCCAGATTGTAGATCAGCGTGGCGGGATTGCCGCTCTGCTCCCATGTGCTGGGGTCTTCCCAGCGATGTGCGCCGTTGCCGCCGGCGGAGGTGTCCTTGCGAATATCATAGAGCGGCACAGGATGCGGCTGATAGACACCGGCCGGAATCCCGGAAAACAGATCCGCGTTGTACCGAGCCGTGAGAATGACGACCTGGCAGCCGAGGCCGATCATCGTCGACTTCCACGGGCGATCCGGGTCGACGCCGAATTTGGTGGTCAGGAATGGGTCTGGAGCCGTCTGCGTGCCGTCGAGGAATTTGATCCAGAGATAGTCCGTGCTGCCGACGCGATATTGCAAAACCGGAAAGCCGCGGCCATCGGGATGCGGTTCTTCCCATAGCACGCCGACCTGCTGGTCGTCGATCCACAGGCTGGTCAGCCCGCGCTCACCTGCGCGGTTGGGTATGCTGCCGATCTCGATGACATCGGTGAAATAGGCGTTCGGCGTCTTGCCGTCCTCACCCCAGGAGCCGGCATATTTGCGCCGGCCGGCGGTGGCGTGGCTGCCGATGATGAAGGACATGGGATGATCGTCGCCCATGCTGATTTCCAGCTTGGCGCCGGCCGGCTGCGGCTGGTCCTTCTTTGCCATTGCCTTCTCGACCAACGATAGGCCGATATTGATCGCGACGGTCAGCACCAGCTTGCCGATGAGACCGATAGACCCGACGAATTGCGAGATCGCAGCAATCGCCAGGCTGATCGGCTCGGCGTGGGCGACATCCGCCATCAGCCAGAAGCTGAGGACATTCAAGAGAAGGATCAGGAATTTCATGGATCTGGCGACCTCGAATGGCGCATGGATGGTGGTGCGCTGCCAGCGAACCGGCAGCGACATGTCACCGATGGGTGATGAAGGAATACCGAGGCCTCGCCGGCCTAGCCGACCTTGAAAGCCCGCTTGGCGTCGAGCAGATCGACAGTGCCGAGGCCGGTATCGCGCAGCACGAAGACGCGCTCGCCATTGACGACGCCGAGCGCATATCCGAACGGCCCCTCATGCGGAATGGCGGCAATATCGCCGATACACGCTTGGCTTGGATGGACCTCCGGCAACATCGTGGCGACGAGATCGCCGAGATTGTCGAAGCCGGCCGCCTTCATGGTTTTCAGCGCCCCGGCCGCTGTCGAATACTCTCCGCGAAACTGCGCTGCGCAATCGACCCCGGTGATGGCCAGCACGAGATTGCCCGCAAGGCCCGGCCCGCAATCATGGCTGCCCCAGGCAAAGGGCGTGCGCTTCAGCCGGTCGATTTCGGCGACGAAGCGCGCGCGCCAGTTCTTGACCCTTACAAGCTCGGTCATGATTTCTGTCCCCAGGGAATCTGCCAATTGGCGACGGTGCTGGAATAAAGACCGAATTCATCGCCGCTGCGGCGTTTCTGGCCCTCGTAGGAAGACTTCGCCGGATTGTTGCGCTCCAGCATCGCGATGGCGGCCGAAATCGCCGAGATCTCCACATCGCCGTCCTGGCCGACCGCGGGCGTCTTAATGGGCGCTCCGTCGGTGAGACCCAGAAAGGCAATCTCCGGCGCGGAGCTCGGCTGGCGGGTCACCGTGTCGAAGGCCATATCGTGGATTTCAACCGGCGCAAGGCGCAGATCGTAGCCGCGCACAAGCTGCTGAGCGATAGGCGCAATCTGGCCGATGGTGATCGTCACCGTCTGGATCGTCAGATCAGCGGTACGCGCAATCGGGCTTAGCTGCAGATTGAGACCGCCATAATAGGTCCGCGCCTCCGGCAAGCCGGTAATGCCCGACGCGACGGTGACCTCGATATCGTCGTCTCCAGTCCACAGACCGAGCGAGGCGGTATCGCCGGTATCGAAGCTCTTGCCCGTAAACCAGACGAAACGACGGGGCACGAGCCCTTGGTCGCGCGCGCCGGTTAGCGCCGCGAAGAAAGCAGAAGTTATGTTTTTCATCGGCTATTTCTTCTGGATGATCTTGAAGGTGGCACCTGTGGTGATGGGGCCGCTCGCCGTGCCGGGATTATGACTGCCCGGCATGATGGCACATTTGCAGGCGGGACGAAGCAGCCCGACGCTCAGCCCGGTGGCAACGCCGGCGGGCAGGTGCGGAAAAACACCGAAAACCGGAGTGATACCCGCCCCGTTCGCAACGACGGTCTCGGACACTTCGAGAAATGCATAGCGGTCGCCATAGGCGATCTGCATCTTGTCGCCGATGGTCAGCTTATAGCCGGCGGGCAGGCCGTTGAGGCTCATCGAGGCGTTATCAGCGCCGAGCGCGGCAATGCTAACGCCGGCAGCGCCGAGTTTCGTTCCATCCGGATCGGCTTGCGGATATTTCGACAGGGGATCATAGAGAAACAGCGCTTCCTGCGCGCCATGCAGCTTGCGAATGCGGGCGGCGACCTGCTTGGCATCGTCATTATACATATCGGCAAGGGTTACCGTGCCGGTCCAGAGCGGCGGCGCCAGCTCCGCCTGCCAGACCCGGCCGTCGCCGGATCCGGAAAGCTCGTCGTTGCGCTGGATATCCCAGACGACGCTCGAAATCTTCAGGAGATCGGCAAAAGGCGGCAAGGCGTAAGGATAGGAAACGGCCATCAGCGCCTCCGGGGATTGCGGTTGATCTGCGCGACGCGATCGGGGAGCTGCTGATTGTAATCGTTCAGCCCCTGCCGGGTCGAAGTCTGCGCCTCGCTCTGGGCGACATTCTTCACATAGGCCTTCAGATTGCCGTTCTCATCGACGGAAACACCGACCGTGACATGCACGCCGGCATTGGCCGCGGAGGCGTTGTTTTGGTTGACGGCTTTGAGACGATGGTTGGGGATGGACGTTTCCGGCCGCGCCTTAACCAATTGTGGCCCGCCGTCGCCGACCACACCACCATCGGCATAGCCGCGCCGGCCAAGCCGCATCGCTTCGACGACACCAACGCCGCCGGCCCGGGCAATGTCCTTCTGGCTCCAGACGACCTCGCCGGCATGAACGACGCCGGCCGGATCGTTAGTGCCACCCGGACCAGTATAGCCCCCACGCGCAAACCCAGCGGGTCGCGGGATCGGTATCGGAATATCCGAGCCCGTCGGCAGCGTGACGCTGCTGCCACCCAAGCCAAACAGATTGAGCAAACCGTCGAACAGACCGCCACCCCCATCGCCCGAAGCCGCGCTGTTGACCTTGAACAGGCTGTTGAGCACATCATTCAGCAACGTATCGGAGATCTTGGTGAGCACCGAAATTGCCGCATTGCCAAAGGACTTCCAGAGCCCCTCGCCGCTGCGCAATCCGTTGACAAGCGTCGAAGTAAAAGTCCCTGCAAGATCGCGAGCATACTTTAACTGCTCATTGTAGCGGATAAGGTTTGCCGACTCCGAATTCATGTCGATCGGGAGACCGTATTGTTTCTCTGTTGAAGCAACGGTCTGGTCGATGGTCGAACGGCCCATCTGATCCTGCTGGAATTGAATGTCTCTAGCCAATTTTGCCTGAGCGTCAGCAATTTTCTGATAGGCAGCCGCCTGATCGTTTGCCGCCTTGGTCAGTTGAGGCATTTGCACCAGCTGCGCGGCGCAGCTTTTTTAAAGATCGTCGTGACTTTGCTTTAGCGTCACAACCTTCGACTTCACATTTTCCGTCGCGCTGGCGGATTCAGCTGAAGCCTGTGTTCCGAGCTTGGTCTGTTCGGTGTAAGCCCTTTCCGCCGACGTCAGAGAGCTTGTGCTCTGTTGTAGTTTTTCTTGGGAATTTATTCGTAGATTCTCGTTCGTGCTATCAGCATTAGCTCCTCTCGCTCCCTCAGGCAGGATAGACGGCAATAAGGCTGTGACCGATGATATTGCCTTTGGAAAAACGGCGGAAAACGCAGTTATGATTGCGTTTACACCCTGAGAAAGCCCATTCGATTGCAAATTTCCCTGATTTTCTACGGCGCTTCTTGTAGATCCGCCATTATTATCGACTCCGACTTGGGACCCTGCTGCTACTAAGCCTGCGTAAGCATCTCGCGCTTGGTTCGCCAGGTTTTGGCTGGCTTTGAGTTCATCCGTTATCTTTGGACTATATGTCTTCCAAGCGTCGGATAGTGATTGAAGAGGTTCCAGAATATCCGCGTTTTCAGGCTTGCGCATGACCTCGTCTATTGCTGTGGTCAGCTTTTGCACTTGATCAGCTGTTGCAGTATTTTTTTCCAAACTTGATTGCAAATCAGCCAACGGCGTAGACATTTCTTTTAATTTTCCATCCGGAAACATAGAAGACAAGCTTGCTAAATGCAAAATTTCTTCATTTTTTTTATAAAAATCGTCAAATAACACTCCGGCACTTTGCTGTTTTTTATTTATATCCAAGCGACTATTGTATATAATTCCAGATATACGCGCTCTTTCGTCTGCATTTTCAGATTCTATTTTCAGCTGAGGCAAGTCATTGCCGTTTTCATCAACCCTTTCGGCCCAATATTTCTTCTCCTCTTGGGTTTCAGCGCGTGCGGCAGCCAGCTTGTTAACATCTGACTCTTGCAACACCTTTTCAATCGCAGCGTCTCCTACCATTTTCGTAAGCTTCAACCGCCAATCTTTCACAAACCCACCAATAAGATTCGAGAAAGACAGAACATTCTCACCAACCTTTTGGAGGTCACTTTTTAATAGCGGCTGGCCGGTCTGTGATCCCTTATCGAGGATCGTATCGAATGCGGGATTTCCTGTAGGACGATCAAGAGTTACCCGATTAGCAACGGTGTTTGAGGACGGTGAAGCATCAGCCGCGAGCATTAACTGACTTCCGATGCCATCACGCGCCTGCTTTGATTTTGCGTCAAATCCATCGACTATTTTGCCAATACGGGCAATCACTCCGCCAGTGACCGCCGCATTGTCGCCCATGCTCTTCATTGAGCGCGCGGTCGCCCCGGTTGCCTTTTCCGCGCGCCCCGCTTCCGCGCTCCAAGCTTTGAGGTCACTCGTAGCGACACGCACGTCCGACGTATCAATCGCTACACCGAGAGATGCAACTTCAATCATAGGCTTTCCTTTTGGGTGCATCCGGTCCAAAGTAAAATGAAAAGAATCCGGGGAATGATAATGAGGATATCACTACTACTGACTGCATTTTTCGGCTGCGTAATCGTTACGCAAGCCTTGGCTGAAGACCAACAGAGGCGTGTTCAGTTGGCCAGCAAAGTCATCTATAGTGCAGACGTAAGTTTCATGATTGCATATCAATGCCGCGATGCTCTTGGCATGACATATTACAATGCAATTCGGACGCACGCTGAGAAAGCGCTTCAGCAAATCGGCTCATCATCGGAAATGGCAACACAACGATTGAGCAAGCTTGAAAACCTTTATGCGAGCGACAAGGAACTTGGTCAGCCCGAAGATATCGAAGGATGTTTTTGGAATATCGCAACCGTAAACCACGACCTCCAGACCGCACAAAAAAACTATATCGATTTTGCCTATCCCAAAAATCCATAGCATTTATGTCGGCGAGGTGACCCGCCTCTCAGATGGGAAGTTCAAACGACGGTCGATGGGCAAGATGAACTCGAGTGGAGTTTCAGCAACTTGAAGTCACACTAGATCACGGTAACCGAGCAGTCAGGCCGCCTACCCCGCCTCCCGCTCCCTGATCGCCTCCGCTTCGGCCTCCACCGCCTGGCAATAGCTTGCATCCATCGCCTTCAGCACCGCGATCTCCTCGCGGCGTAGCAGATTGCCGGTCAGTTGCACCCAGGCGAGCATTTCCAGGTTGGAGATCGGGCTGGGACCGGAGAAGCCTGGGGCTTGCGCGGTGCGCAGGTCCCAGAACCAGTCCCATAGCGCATATCCCGATTCCGGCACCTCGGCTTCCGGACTGTCGAGTTCGAAAGCCTCGTTGCGTTCCCGCCGCGTCTCGCCGTTCTTGTCACGCACGCAGTCGTAGCGGCCGGTGATGCCTACGGCTGCGGCGAGACCTTCGGCGAGCTCCGCATAAAATTTGCGCGGTCCTCCGAGGCTGCGGCCACCTGGTCGTAGATCCAGCCGGCCTCCTCGACGACTTCGCGGGCCTTGTCGAAGGAGAGTTCCGGCCGCTCGCCCTTCCACTGCTGTTCACCCCAATCCCAGGAGGCAATGGAGGCGGCCGCCTTGTCGAGATATTCGGCCTCGACCTTGCTGGTCGTCAGCTTCTTCTTGCGGCTGGCGAGGAAACGGTCGCTGTGCTGGCGGACGATCTTCTTCACCTCGTTGCTCTCGGCCGAGCGGATCATGAAGGAGATACCGAGGGCT
>JAGWJK010001047.1 GCA_028865845.1 Rhizobiaceae bacterium | reverse complement strand
CGGCACGATGCACGATGCGGCAGTCGAAGGAAACCAGAGCATCTTCCAAAGCCGGGGCGCCGGTTGACAGCTCCGACCAGTCGGCGGCGGCAAAGCGCTCGGCCACCGGCGTCTTGCCACCGAAAAGACGCGACAGTTCCTTATGACCTTCGGACAGGACGTTGACGCAAACCACGCCGTTTTCGGTCACCGCCGGATGAACAGATGCATTGCGGTTGAGGCAGACAAGCAGTGTCGGCGGGCTGTCGGTAACGCTGCAGACTGCGGTCGCGGCAAAACCGGCCATCCCCGCCGGACCATTGGTGGTGACGATGCTGACAGCCGACGCCATGCGGGACATTGCGTTGCGGAATTCGGATTTGACCGCGTCGGGATCGGCGATCGGCAGGGCCTTCTCGATCTCGACAGACGTCTTCATGTTCATTTTCATCAACCCCACACTCGCGACGGATGATGCCAAACGTAGTAGGCCATTACCCCACTCTCAAGCAATCGCGTTTTACAGATGTGGTATAGAGAGATAATTAATTTTACACAAAATCTATCAACAAAGAGAAAAACCGCCTTCGATACCCCTGAGGCCGATAGTTCGGAGTGCGGCTTGACATACTGTCGTTCGAAACTTATAACTGAGAATGTACTCACTCATTAAATGAAGACATGGCACGTCCTCTCAGCGAAGAAAAGCGTAACGCGATATTGGCATCCGCCGCAGATGCGGTGGCGTCGCTCGGCGTTTCCGCCTCCACTGCGAAGATTGCCAAGGATGCCGGTATCGCCGAGGGGACATTGTTCGTTTATTTCCCGACCAAGGATGATCTGATCAACGAACTCTACCTGGCGCTCAAGGCGGATATGAAGGCAGCCGTCGCAACCGGCTATCCGGAGACGGCGAACGTCAAGGAACGCTGCGAGCATTTGTGGAACCGCTCCATCGACTGGGGTGCGAGAAACCCGGCGAAACGCAAGGCGATGCGGCAACTTTCCGTTTCGGACAAGGTGACCGCAGCGAGCCGGAAAGCCGGCATGGCTGTGTTTCAGGACATCCAGTCGATGCTCGACGAAGGTTTCGCTTCAGGCATCCTGCGGAGGCAACCTCAGGGCATGCTCGCGGCGACAACGGATGTACTGACCGATATGACTCTCGAATTCATCTATCGAGAACCCGACAAGCTCGAAATCTACCGGCGATCCGGCTTCGAGGCCTATTGGGGCGCCATATCCAACAAATGACTGCCTTTTGTTTCTTCAAAAAATGAGCAAGTACTCACTCAAAAAGGAGACTGAGATGTCAAAGACCTGGTTGATAACAGGAAGCGCCAATGGATTGGGCCGCACGCTGGCCGAAGCGGTTCTGGAAAACGGTGACCGGCTGGTCGCCACGGCCCGGAATCCCGAACGCCTCAACGACCTCAAAGAGAAATACGGAGAGAAGGTCGTCCTCTTCGCACTCGACGTTACCGATTCCGCTGCCTCGAAAGCAGCGGTGGAGCTTGCCGTCAAAACCTTCGGCAGCCTCGACGTGCTCGTCAACAATGCCGGCTACGGCCATATGTCCCCGTTCGAACAGGTTTCGGAGAAAGATTTCAAGGCGCAGATCGATACGAATTTCTATGGCGTCGTCAATCTGACCCGTGCTGCCCTGCCGGTCATGCGCGGCCAGCGCTCGGGATACATCATCAATGTCTCCTCCGTCGGCGGCCGTGTCAGCACGCCGGGGATCAGCGCCTATCAGGCAGCGAAATGGGCTGTCGGCGGCTTTACGGAAGTGCTCGCCAAGGAGGTTGCGAGCTTCGGTGTAAAGGTCATCGCGCTCGAGCCGGGCGGCATGCGCACCAATTGGGCGCAGACAGCCGTCAGCAGCAAGGTCGATCTGCTGCCGGACTATGAGCCGAGTGTGGGTGCCGTCAACAAGATGCTCGGCCACATCGCCGGCAAGGAATTCGGCGATCCAGCGAAGGTTTCCAAGGTGATCCTCGATCTCGCGACGCGGAGCGAGCTTCCGAACCACCTGCTCCTCGGCAGCGATGCGCTTTTCGTATTCGGTCTCGCGGAAGCTGCGCGCACCAAGGCAGCAGCGGAATGGGAACAGGTCAGCCGCTCCACGGATTTCGAAGGCAGCGACGTCTCCGTCTTCACCGGTGGCGCGCTCGAATAAGCCGCTGAAACAGCACTGCTTCGACGAAAAAGCATCGCGACCCCAGGCGGCCGCGATGCCCCGCAACAGACCGCGCACGCAAAAAGGCAGCGGCACGGCCGCAAATTGATGCTTTTCGCACTCATCCCCGATGCCGTATCCGTTATCCGACAGATACACACGAGAGGATCATGGCGATGGCGAAGCCCTTCTATTGGAACGAACTGA
>JAGWJK010001046.1 GCA_028865845.1 Rhizobiaceae bacterium | reverse complement strand
CCGGACCATCGGCCGGATCGGCGAAGGAATAATCGAGGCCGCAGACTTCACAGGCCGGCCTCAGCGTCAGAAAACCGTTGAACAAATGCCCCTGGCCGCAGCGCGGACAGCGCGAATGCAAACCCGTTTGCAGCGGAGAAAGCGGAGGCCATGATTCATCGGATGACATTGTTCTGTCCCTTCCAAAACAGGTCGTTCCGCATAAGGGCGGGACGCCCTAGAGCTTCTCAGGCGAAGCGCCCCATGCGGGTCGTCTCGAAGCCTAACGGCGTCATTTCCAGCTTTTACGCCGTCGCCGTGTGTTGATGTATGTATGGCATGTAATGCATACATTGTCAATTATTGTATGTAGATTGTTTTGCGTTAGCCGCAGGCGCGGCAATTTGTCCAGTTCAGATAACCATCGTCGATGCTGCGGGCGTTTCCGCCAGCAGATCCGCCATTATACCAAGACTTTGCCGCAAGTGTTCATGATCTTCCGCGGCGCCGAGGCCGAGGCGAACGGCTTCGGGTGCGGGGCCAAGCGCAAAGGCGTCGCTGGCAACGACGCCGATACCCGCCGAGCGCAGTCGCGCCATGAATTCGCTGCGGGTCCATGCCGATGTCAGCCGAAGCCAGAGGTGGAAACCTTCAGGATCGGCCTGCAAATTCGCCGCGGGCAGGAGTTTCGCCGCGATCGCCTGTCGTTCGCCGGCCTCCCGTCTTATGGCGTCGAGGACGGCTTCGGCGGTGCCATCCTCGATCCACCGGCTGGCGATGGCGGCCGACAGTGGCGACGCCATGGCGGAGGTGGCGCGAATGATGCCCGCAAGCCTGGCTGCGGAACGCAGGTCCGGAACGGCGAGATAGGCGATGCGAAGAGCCGGCGACAGGCATTTGGCAAGACCGGCAATATGATAGACGCGTTCGGGCGCAATTGCCGCAAGCGGCGTAACAGGTGCCGTCGGCAAGGCGCCATAGGCGTCGTCTTCGATAATGGCGACATCATAGCGTGCGGCGATGTCCAGGATGGCCATGCGCCGCGACAGCGGCATGGTGACGGTCGTCGGATTGCTGATCGTCGGATTGCAATAGAGCGCCTTCGGCCGCCTGCCGATGCAAACTCGCTCGAAAGCGTCTGGAATCAACCCTTTATCATCGGTCTCGACGGCGGCGATCGCCAGGCGGAGATGCGAAGCCACCGAGAGAAAACCGGGGTAGGTCAAGGTCTCGGCACAGACGACATCTCCCGGGGCTGCCAGCATGCTCATGACGGCCAGCAATGCACCCTGTGCACCCGGACAGACGAGGATGCGTTCGGCATTTATGCCCGGCAGTCGTTTGGAGAGCCAGGCCGCGCCAGCCTCGCGGTCGCGCGCTGCACCACCGGGATGCTGATAGCGCATCAGAAGATCCAGGCCGTCGCTGTTCTCCAGGCCGCCAATGCCCCGCCACATCCGTGCGCTCAACGCTTCGTCGGTAAAACGTGGCGGCAGGTTCATGCTCATATCGACGAGGCCGCTCGGAATTGGCCTCTGTGGCCGCGGGCGCGATGGGATCTGTTGGGCCTGACTGATGTAGGTCCCCTGCCCGACGCGACCTTCGACGAGGCCGCGCTTGCGCGCTTCGGCATAGGCACGGGTGACGGTGGTAAAATCGATGCCCAGCGCTTCGGCCAGTGCGCGTTGCGGCGGCAGGCGCGCTCCGATCGCAAGGCGGCCAGTTTGAATGTCCGCCTGCAGGGCATCGGCAATGGCCAGATAGAGAGGCCCGGCCGTCTTGCTGATCGCCGGAGTCCAGAAGGAAGGGGCTTGCTCGTCGCTCATGTCGGCATCTCCGCACGGAATGTATGTATATTGTATGTTTTTCTGCTCGAGGCAAGAGGGCGGGATCTGGGAAAAGCGAGATGTGCCCGCCGATTTCGTTGCGCGGCCGCGAGAGGCCTGTATAGATACCGCCCGGTCACGGCTGCGGTTCACATCGCAACGGCCTTCCTTTTTTATGCAACATGGGTTCGTTCGGGATGTGGCGAGCTCTATCGATAGGAATGAACATGCGCTCTGTTGTCGCTTTCAACGATTCCTGGACTTTCCACGAGGGTTTTTCTTCGGCGGATGCCGGCAAATTGCGCGAGGGCCAATCGGTCACTCTGCCGCACACGGCAGTCGAGTTGCCGTTCAATTATTTCGACGAGAAATCGTATCAGCGCGCCTTCACCTACCAGAAGATTTTGCCATGGAATGCCGGTTTTGCCGGCCGTGAAGTGTCTTTGGTGTTCGATGCCGCAATGGCCGATGCTGTCGTCTATCTCAACGGTGACGAAATCATCGCCCACAAGGACGGCTACACGCCTTTCGAAGCTCGTTTGACCGGGCGTCTGAAGGAGGGC
>JAGWJK010000060.1 GCA_028865845.1 Rhizobiaceae bacterium | reverse complement strand
AATCGCAATCCTCTCCGCAGGTCTGTTTCTCGCCGCATCGGGCGCGTTTGCACAGAGCCAAACGCCGAGCACATCCCAGGCCACTCCGGCGGTCAATACGGAACAGAACCCCGGAGCGCCGATCGCCGGCAAAAACAGCTTCACCGAATCCCAGGCGAAGTCTCGCCTTGAAGGTGCAGGCTACACGGACGTGACCGGGCTGAAGCTCGACGACCAGGGTGTCTGGCGCGCGACCGCTTCCAAGGATGGCAGGCAAGGCGCTGTCTCACTCGACTTCCAGGGCAACATCACGCCCGCCAAGTAAAAACAACAAGGAGGATATCCCATGAGAACCATTACTGGACTTTATGATAGCTATGATGACGCCAAGGCCGCCGTGAAGGCGCTCGAGGATGCCGGCGTGTCTTCGGACAACATCAGCATCGTCACCAACAAGTCGAATGGCATCGACGCCGAAGGGCAGGGCACTCGTGCGGGCGAAGGCGCTGGCACCGGTGCCGGGATCGGCGCCGTCGCAGGCGGCGCGGGCGGTCTTCTCGCTGGCCTCGGCATGCTGGCGATCCCAGGCGTCGGCCCGGTCGTGGCGGCCGGCTGGCTCGCCGCGACGGCGGCCGGTGCTGTAGCAGGTGCGGTCGCCGGCGGAGCGGTCGGTGGTATCGTCGGCGCAATGGTGGAATCCGGCGTGCCGGAAGAAGACGCCAACTTCTACGCAGAAGGCATCCGTCGTGGTGGATCGGTAGTGACGGCCCGCGTCGACGACAGCGGAGTTGCATCGGCCGAAGCGATCCTTAACAGTTCGCCGCGCGTCAACGTCGCCGAGCGCCGGGCACGCTACGCCGAACAAGGTTGGACCCGCTTCGACGAAACGGCCGATCCTTATACCGCAGAACAGATTGCCGCAGAGCGCGACCGGTATCGGGGATACCGCGGGTAATTCCACTCCGCCGGAAATTCTCAGGAGCCCCGCAGTCGTTGTGGGGCTTCTCGCTGCTGGGGACCGGGACCCAGCGAGTGTCTGCAGTCGTTTTCAGGTGTGGAAGCCCGCACCTCATTGCTGGTTTGAAATCCCGGATTTGGTTGCCTTGGGAGGACGTCGGCCGCGCCGACTGCTCGCCCCCAATCTTTAGTTCAGGCTTGATGAGTGAACGATTTTCCGCGTCCACGAGTTCGGACGTTTTTCTTCGAGCGGGACTCATTTGCGCCGGGCCGGGAACTCTCCGCGCTGCCAGCCGTTGCTGACTACACCATTGACATATCAAGGGATAGGTTCATGCCGACAGAAATTCCAAACCCGCAAGAGCAGCCGCGTGGGCCCACGCCCACACCAGGCGTCCCGGATCGTACACAGGAAAAGCCGCCTCTCACACCCGTTCAGGATACGTCGGATTCCAAGAACCCGAATGATCCCCCACTTGATCCTGCTCTGCTTCCGATAGGCGATCCCTCCGGGGCAGCCTAGCCGGCGGTAAGCTTTATAGGGCGAAGACCGCAGGTGCCCGAGCGCAGATGATCCATTTTAGGCGGGCAGGCATGTCCCCAAAAGCGCCGAATGTCGGCGGGATGACCTCGACGGCCTAGAAAGGGAGATCAGGACCGGCGTCGATAAGACCGCAATCATACGCTGATTAACGACGATTAGCCGGCGGCTTGCAGTTATTTCCGAGGCCAACCTCGCATATTAAACTCGAAGCGCATGTGGTATTGCAGTTTGAAGGAAACATTCCGGGTCCGTTCTAAATGACTGTCATTTCCGCGATCATAGCTTCCGAGAGGATCATTCTTACCGAAGGGGTGACCAACAAGGACGGTACAATAACCGTGATCAAGGACGAGACTTTCGATCTCGATCGCGGTGACCGTCAGCTGGCCTATGTTGTCATGCATAAACGGCTAAACGACCGGTTTAGCCAAGGCATCGATCTTGTCCTCGTTATGGCGAACGGAGCTAGTCAAAACGCGGCAACCTCGGCGATGCTTGGGGCGGCGGAACTTCGGGGTGTTCTCTTAAGCGCGGTGCCAGCTGGCGTCGCTGTCAAACGATTGCACAGACATTCGCTCAGTCGCAATTTCGGAGCGCGAAAGGTTGCCGACTACACGAGGGACGACACGTTTTTCGAGGAGCACTTTCGCGGCGCCGCGCTCAGAAAGGGCAGCCGGGAAGCGGCATTCCTGCTTCTTTCCGCAGAGTGGTGATGCGGGTTACGGTTGTCGAACGACCTTTTCCTCTTCGAACTGCTAGGCGCTTCGGGACGGGCGGAGTCGGATTGCGCGGCCCTTAAGACGTGGGATACTGGCGTCCTTCTCGTCGGGGTTTAGTGATAATACCAGGTTGACATCCCTCGGCTTCGTCGGCCGAAAACATTCCGAGAACCGCACTGTGTGCAGAAACGACGTCGAGTGTACGTGACCAAAGTTGGCGCAATGATAAAGGCCTGTTAGCGGTCGGTTGTCTGCCCACTGCAGGCCGAGCACCTCCGCACTTGTAACCTCCGTTCAAGCTCAATTGCTATCATCAGCCACCTCCGTCGCGGGACGATCGCCACCGCTGGCCTATTCGGGCCATCTGTTTCCACCCGTGTCGAAGCGGAACAACTTCAACGGGAACGAATTACCGTTGGGAAGAGGAGAGCGATTATGAAGCTCATCGATACGCATGTGAGCGGTTTGCACAACGGCAAAATCACCGTGGAGTTTCGGGGAGAAGACGGCGAGCTTGTATCTGTGCAAATGGCCGAGGGTGGGGATCTCAACCACCATGGCACGGTGGAGCGCGCAAAGAACGTCATCGAGCGGCTCATGAAGTCGGTGGGTGAGGCGGACCATTCGCGGGATAACGCGAGCGACTTACCGACAGGGACGGAGGATGCGCCGAGCAGCGATGTCGGAGCACCCACCGGATTGCGTTACCTTTCACCGAGCCGATCGTCCTAAAGCTCCAAGTGTTTGATGCGACTTTTCCGCCGAGGAGTTAGCGCTCTCCGCGTCACAAGAACTATGCCGGCTACCGTGTTGCCGCATTCAGCCAGTTTCGAGGTCTCAGTTCGGTGCAGCCTCTAGTTCAATTTTCTCTCTGAAGGCACATCCTGGGTCCGGTGCAATCGCCGCCAGGTGTAACCGAACATGCGATTACTATGGAACGAACTGCGCTTACTTCCGTTGATCTGGGCACCAACATAAAGGAGATTCCAATGGGAAGCACGGCCGATAAGATCAAAGGAACCGCGAACGAAGTTGCTGGCAAGGCACGTCAGGCGGCGGGAAGGGCGGTGGACAACCATGAAGAACAAGCCAAGGGTGCCGTTCAGGAGGCGAAAGGCAAAGCCCAGGTCGCCAAAGGCGACGCAAAGGACGCGATTAAGAATATCGTGGACAAGGCTTAACGCCATCGCATCTATTTCGACGAGCCAGCTCGAGGCTGGCTCGTCTTCAGAATTCCTTGGGTGATTTTGGTCGGCGCTCAAGCGTTCTTTTGCCTTCTCCGTTGCCACGCTGACGGACAGCGAACCCAGGTCCCAACATGTTCCCGCACACGCGACCGTATTCTACAACCATGGAGCCATGAGTCAGGAGGGCTGACGTCTTGGGTTGCGGTTCGAGACATCCATGAGCCGTTCCGACAATGCACGTCGATGACGCCACTGTAGCTCGAAAGCGCCAGCCAACATCTCGCAGACCGCTGCGCGGACGCAATCCGTGATCATATTGATCCTCACCAGGGCGTTCGCAATCGGCGTGGCATTCATCCGCGACGAAGTGAACTTCTCCAAAACGTCTGCCATAACAGAGCTGGATATCCCTATCGACGGGGCGATCTAGTGCGCATCAAAAATTGCGCTTATCTCAATTCGTTCTCGATAGACCGCATGATCGTCCTCTAATAGCCGTCGCCTATACAGAAGAGGGAATAAGGCCGGGTACGGGGATCTGACCGAAGGGTGTACCCGGTCGATTATCCGACTGAAAGAGATACCAGGATAGCGCGATTTTGCACCAACTTGGACACTTCTGCTGTAGCGGCTAGCTCGCCCTGCACGATCGCTGAGACATCACTTCCTTGCCTCATGATAGCGCCACACATCTCGGAAACACGCCGGCGAACCAGAGCAAAACCAATGCCCGCATCTTTCGCGAATGCCTTCCATCCATCGGCATCCATCTCGGCCAAGGCCGCTCGCTTCCCAATCCTCATGGCCATCTTGGCCGACAGGTCGGGGTACGCCACCGTCGAGAGCAAATCATACAGTGGCGCCATTCTCGGTCCCTGGTCGTCGTACAGGATCGAGTAATTCTTGCCGTGAGCATCGGCATTTCCGACAATGAGATTGAAAATTGCTGCATCCAGCAGCTTCGCGATATCCGTTGCTGGCCGCGCCGACACGCGCCGCAGCAGCTCGAAGCAATCCTTGAAGGTCGGCCCGCCTTCGCTGGCATACTTGCTTTCCGGTGGCACCGCGAGCGCCTGACAAAAATCCTCCTGGTGGATACGGCGCATGATGCCGAGAGCATCGCGCACGCGATCATATCGCTCGACCAGGAGGAATGGGCGGCCCTCCACAGTCCTTGCCTCTACTCGGGCAACGTCAAGGCCTATCGCGGCGGCGAGGCTCATCACAAACGCTTCGTTTTCGGTCGTCCCTTTGAAGCGCGCTATCGGTGGCTTCAGGATGTGCGTCGTCGGTTGCCCGGGCAGTGGAAGTGCAATCTGACCATCGACGACGACGACGGGCACCTTCGATTGCGCGCCAGCCAAAGATAGCCTCAACCCCTCCTCCCCGGCCAATAGAGGCCTGTTCGGAAGGGCGTCCAATATTCGAACGATTCCAGCGTCACCCAGTGGCGTCGGCTGAGCGCCGGCATTTACCGTCACATCGGGCGGAACGTCACCTTCCGGCAGCAACTGAAGTGCGCCCGCGACGTCGCCACCCAAACGATCGAGAAGGGCGAAGTCATTGCCAGGTGAAACGCCCAGCGCCTGTGCCGCAACCAGGCGTTGGCTCTCTTCAGGCAGAAGCCCCCCGAAAAACGGGCGGCATTCGCGACGTGAGAATTGTTCCCGCCGCTTCGGCAAAGAGGCAGAAAGCGGCGGTGCATTCTGATCGCCAAGCCATGCGTCTGCATACTGAAAGGCAATATCGCCGTGTCTATCCTGAGTAAACTGACCGACAACACGGCTATCCCACCATACGTTGAGAACTTTCGTCGTCATCGCCTGCGCTCACCAGGTTCCAAAATGTCGATCGAGCAACCGAGCGTTTGCAGAACCTGCAACACTTTTCCGATCTGTGCTGTCGGCTTGCCGGCCTCAAGATCAACAATGAACCGCAGGCCAACGCCCGCGACACCGGCAAGCTCATCCTGCCGCAAGTTTTGCTCCTTGCGTGCGGTTCTCACCAGAGCGCCGATATCGGCTGGGCTTCTAACCTGCTTTGCCATTCGAATTTCCCGATCGGGAAAATAGCAGCATCTTTCCCTTCTTGTCGAGACAAATTTCCCGATCGGGACATTTGGCCATCGCTTTCCGCATATCCCTCTGTAAATTTCCCGATCGGGAAATCTATGCGACCGATGCATCGGCCTGGACACCGGCAGACCGAAAGTCAACGCCCCGCCGATTGGAAGTCCCTCGCCGTTGATTTGCGCTGAGAGGTGGCTCGGGACTGCCCACTGGCACGCTCTTCCTCAGACACTCGTCGCCGGCAACGTTCATTTCCGGAGCAAACTGAACCGGAGCGAACCCCGAGGCCAAAGATATTGGACGCTCCAATTTGGCCCTCTTTAGCCGCTTGTGAACGAGATCGGCATTCTCGTCGTGTTCGTGCGCAAATCGAGAGACCGAAACGCCGGGCTCTACACACTGCGACGGGCTTATCTCGCGAAGCCGGGTCATATCGACGGCGGCATCCGTGGCCAATAAGCCGCACCAGCAGTTAGGGGTATCGTCCATGATTTGCTGTCCACCTATTTTGGGTGGACACTTTCATGCCTGACAGTACCGCGCTTTAGAAGATGCGCGGAAATTCGCACTTACGCTCATGGTGCTCGAACATCCGGATTAGAGCGCCAACTACTCGGCGGTCGCTCGCAATAGTCCCGGCCCGCCGTCCTCCCCCAAGAGAGAGGCTGCTTTCACCATTTCAAGAATTTTCTGGCGAAGGCGCGTGTTCGGGATTTGGCTGAACGCCCGCGCCAGAGCAACAGTGTCACGCGTCATCAAAAATGCCCTATCGTCCATCTCTACGCCATTGCCCTGCGACACCTCGTCAAAGAAGCGTCGAACATCAGTCTCCAAGGCGAGAGCAATGTCCACGAGCGCGCTGACCGATACCCTGTTTGTTCCTCTCTCATATTTTTGGATTTGCTGAAAGGAGACGCCAATGTGATCGCCGAGTTCACCTTGGGACATTTTGGCCAGAAGCCGCTTCTGTCTAATCGCCATGCCCACCGTGATGTCGGCCGGGTGTGGTAACTCTCTCATCTTGCCCTCAATATTGCCCTCGGGCCTGGCATCCGGAATAGGATATCCGTCGTTGGCTCAAGGTGACTTCGATTGATGGCGCCGACCGGCTCGAAGATTTGACGGCGCCACTTCTCCCTCGGCTGGCCGTGAGAAAAGCTGCCCGACTTCAACGCTTAAAGCCGTCGCGATCTTTCCCAGGGAGTCTATCCCCAAATTGACCTGCTTTCGCTCGATCTGTGATACAGCGACGCGTTCAAGATTTGCTTCGAGCGATAGGCGCTCCTGCGACATCCCTTTGAGGACGCGAAGCTTCTTGACGTTCCAGGCCAGCAGATCTCGTGGTTCGTGCATATGCCCACAGGATCATTCGGTAGTCAATTAAATAACTGGCTATTCTATACAGATTAAAAGCAAGGAAAGGTTGCGCTGACCAGATGAGCCGAGACACGAAATTTCCTGCGGGCCGACCCGATCCGCTTCCGCCGAAAGCGCCAAAACATGGCTGGGGAATATCGTTCTCCGCCGGAGACTGGATAGGTCAATCACGCCGGCGCAGTCGAGCCGAGGGCTATCCCGTGACCCCGGAGGTTACGACTTCCATCCAACGCCCACGATGTTGCACAACTTTCACCATTTCGAAAGGCGATCGCGTCAGCCAGCAAGGACAAGTCTGTATAAGGCAAGGGTTTGCCGATGCGGGGTAGCTCCCTTCGGGGCGTACCGCCGGCGAAAGTCAAGGTAAGTGCCAAAACCTGGAAAAAAATGAGCGACCGGTCTTCCCCCATCAGACAGCTTGCAAGGTGGACATGGCTCTGGAGAAACTGTTCGCTCCCGTTCGTGGAAGTATCCCGGCGTGGCGAAAAAAACGCTCGCAATGAGCGCTCGAGACGAGGATCAAACATATTGAGCGGCATGACTGCCGCTCGATTTGGTGTCAGAGCCGGGAAATTCCCGATCACTCGTGCTAGTCGCGATGTTCTGGCATGTCCTTGAGTTGTTCTTTGGTCCAGCTTGTGACGGCATGCACGTCACCATCTTCGTCACGCATGACGTCAAGATCGCCGACCGGCACTAAGACCGGCTTGGCGCCTATGCCGAGGAAGCCTCCAACGTCGATGACGACGCTTGCGGAAGCTCCGCTGCCATGAATATGGTCGATCTTGCCGACCTTGTGGTCGTCAGCGCCATAGACAGTCGCGCCTTCGAGATTGGCCGCGTTGAGCTGATCCGGGCTCAACCGAATATGCTTAGAATGATCCATGATTTTTCCTCCTTATCTGAGTGATGATAAAACCCATGAACGCCGCTGGTGTTCCGACGACGCGAAGGGCTCGGCGGGTATAGAGCTGTCCGCCTGACAGGGATCACTTCTTCAGCCTGGAATAGTCGAACTTCGGTGCCTTTGAGAGATCGTCCTTGGTCGTGTCGACATAGGCCTTCCAGGTGCCGTTGTCGTTGGCGAGCGCGAGCGACGCCGGATCAATGACGATGTAGCTCTCGCCAATACCGAGGAAGCCACCTACGCTTGCGACGATACCGATTACCGACTTGCCGTCGCCGATGACGATATCGGAAATCTCTCCGACATCCTCGTTGGCCTTATTGTAGATATCGACACCGATCAGCTTCGACGTCACGAGGTCGGTATCGTTGATCTCCACGTACCTAAGGGGCATCGTCGCGGCGGTCCCCATGGCGATGCCGGGGCCAGCCATCATCGCGTCGGAGCCGGTGGCGACTTCCTGTTGGGCAACGACGGCACCCGTAAGGGAAAGCGAAACGGCGGCGGCGATAATCACGGTCTTCATTGATGCTCCTGTTGGGTTGTCCTCGCACGAAGGCACGAGCTCCCACGAATGCGCCCGACACTTCAAAGTTCCCGCCGGCTGCCTGGAATTTCGCCGATAGAAGCTCGGCTGACGGGGACACACCGTTCAGATTGCGTTGATCGCCAAGCCATACCTCCTGGCGGTCTATCGCTTTTCAACAGGTCGGACGAAACTGACCTTCTCGATGACACCGTTTCGAACATCGCCTATTTTGGGCCGGATCCGTACGACCCGCCGTCCTGCTTCATGGCTTCACGACGATTCTCATGCCCAACGAGATCGTGCCGATCTGTTGCTTCGGTAGCCGCTGATATTGTCTTTGCGTGTTTGAGATGCCGCACCCATCAGTCCTTGCGGTCATCGTCTTCTTCGACGCGGCTGGAACAGCGAAGGACGGCGAGCCTTACCGCCCCATTCCCGCCCTTCCCAAGCAGAGTCGGTCTTCCCAAATGCGACCGTCTATTCCAGATACGGTGTCAGCACACCTTCGATCCATTTCATAAATGCACGGACTCGGCGCGACAAATTGCTCCGATGTGCTACGACGAGGGAAACCGGAAGCGGCCGGCGACGAAAATCGGGTATGATTTCCACGAGGGCTCCGCTCTCCAAGTATCGGCCGATCCCCAAGAGCGGTGCTTGTATCAGGCCAAGGCCGGCGAGGGCCGCGGCTTCATACGTTTGCGCGCTGTTGACGTGTAGTGTCCCCGGCAACTGAAGCGTCGCGTAGCCGTTCCCGTCCGGATATTCCCATCCATGGGGTCTTGCGCCGAGAACCGTCGAAAAATGAATTGTCCGATGTTCCTGACGCGTAAGATCTTCTAGCGATCGAGGAAACCCGTAGCGGGCGAGATAGGCCGGACTGGCAGCGTTGGTCATGCGCAAAAGTCCGAGTGGACGGGCAATCAGTGTCTCGTCCCTTATGGATCCAAGCCGCAATACACAGTCGAACCCCTCTTGCACCAGATCGACTTGCCGATCGCTACTTGACACTTCCAGCTCCAACTCCGGGTGAGTGGCCATGAAATCCGGCAAGGCCGGCACGATCGTCATGCGGGCCACTTCTGTCGGCAGGTCGACCCTTAAACGGCCGCGCAGCGCCACGCGATCGCCTGCGAACATCGAGTGCAGGTCATCTACTTCAGCAAGCAGAGCGCGGGCGCGGGCATGAAATGCGCGTCCGTCCTCCGTCAATTGCACGTTGCGTGTCGTCCGGTGGAGGAGCCTGGCACCGACATCTTCCTCCAGCTTCCGGACCGCCGTTGACGCCCGTCCCTTTTGAATGCCCAGGCTATCGGCAGCGCGGGTGAAGCTCCCCATTTCCGCTACCGTTGCGAATATCAGGATGGGTTCGAGATTTTGCATTTTCGCGCCTCGGTATTGTTCTCATCAGTGAGAACGATGAGTTCCCTTTCTCATTATTTATCACATTTGAGAGACACAGTAAGTTGCGGATATCGAGATCCAGCAACGAGGACCACAAATGTCCGAAACTATGAACCAGCATCATCTGCCTGAAGCTATGACAACGCATCGCGCCTCGTGGGCTGGCCGGCTAATGAGCGCGATCGTCGTTGTTGCCCTTGTGGCTGACGGCACCATTCAGCTTTTCGCGCCGGGACAGATCGCAAGCACGTTGCAAGAAACCGGGTTCGCGATCGACCTGACCCGCATCGTGGGTCCGATCATATTCGTCTGCGCCATCCTTTACGCCATTCCGGCCACCGCCGCCCTCGGCGCGATCCTTGTGACCGGCTTTCTGGGAGGCGCGATCTGCGCACATGTCCGCATTAATGAGTTTGGATCGCCGCCGGAACTCATTTCGCTGCTTCTAGGCGCGATGACATGGGGTGGCCTCTATCTTCGCGATCCCCGTATGAGGGCCATTGTGCCCCTCATACATTGAATCAACAGGACATCGCTCTGTCCACAAACATTAGGAGAATACGCATGTTTCTAGTCATGGGAATTACCGGAAAAGTCGGTGGTGCCACTGCAGAACATCTGTTGGCGCAAGACCAGAAAGTCCGCGCGCTCGTCCGTAGTCGCGAAAAGGCGGCCATCTGGGCGAACCGGGGCGTGGAGCTGGTAGACGGCGATTGGAACGACGCGGCGGCCATTGAACGGGCGCTCAAAGGCGTCAAAGGTGCGTTTGTCATGTTGCCATCTGTATGGACGCCGTCGCCTGACTACAAAGAAGCGCGGAGCATAATTGCGAACTATATTGCAGCGCTCACCAATGCAGCGCCGCCGCGCGTGGTAGCACTCTCGTCGATGGGTGCGAATAGAACAACCGGCCTCGGCATGATCACAGCTCTGTCGCTTCTGGAGCAAGGGTTTAGCGACCTGGCATCTCCCATCGCCTTTGTGCGTGCAGGCGGGTTCTTCGAAAATTTCCTCTATGGCTTGCATGTTGCCCAGGGCGGAACGCTACCAGTCTTCTACAATCCGACTGACCGGAAGTCGACCATGGTCGCGACGAAGGACATCGGCGCGGAGGTCGCGACCCTTTTGACCGGACCAGCATGGCCAGGGCATCGCATCGTCGAGCTTGGTTCAATGGTCAGTGCGGATCAGGTCACACAGCATTTGGGTGAAGTCCTGAAGCTCGAGGTGAAAGCATTTGCTGTCCCGCGTGCAGGGTGGGCGGAAGCGTTCGAGCAATTCGGTATCCCCAAGGGCCACACGGGACCCGCCGAAGAAATGTATGAGGCCGTGAACGCAGGATGGATGGACGTCGGAGCCGAGGCTACGGAACATGTCGCGGGTACGACGTCCGCACGCGAAGTCTTCGAGGCAGCGCAGAACACCGCCACGTCGTAAGCCCGGCAGAGATCGGCATTAGAAAGAGGGCGCAGGGTTTTGCGTCGGGCGCGTACGTCGCACGAAACACTCGACCATTCCAGTCAGCGTGTGGCGTCTTCACTCCACCCCAATGTTTCGAATCTTGAAATAGCGGAGTTTTTGTTCAGGAAAAGTCCGCTATTCCTGCTTTTTCATTTCATGGTCGATCCGACAGCTCTCGGCCTGGAATTGGACAGGACCGGATTTTCGGAATTAAGAGACCG
>JAGWJK010000059.1 GCA_028865845.1 Rhizobiaceae bacterium | reverse complement strand
ATTGGCGGCACTTTCCTTGGAGGTGACGCCGCCGGAGCGGGACAACTGCACGATGCGGCGCAGCATCTCGACGAAATCGCCCGAAATCGGCAGATCCGACCATGTCGGTTCCGCGCTCACGTGGAAGAGGACGATGCGGCCGGCCTGCATCTGCTTTTCGGTAACGAGCGGCGTACCGTCGGCAAGGCTCGCCCAGGTGCGCTCGGCAAGATCGGGCGTTGGGTCGGCAAGCACCTGTCGCTTGACGAGGACGTTGGTCGGTTTCGGCATGCCGGCAAAAGGGCCGAAGGTTGGGAAATCGGCGAGCGGCTGCGGCTCGGCCCATGATAGCGCGCCACCGAACGTACGTTCGCCCTGGCGCAGGGTCACCGGCACCAATGGATCGTCGGCGGGAGCTGCGGCAAGGCGCGGACCGGCGAAGCGCACCAGCGTGCCGCCGTTCTGGAGCCATTGCTGCAGCGGCGCATAGCTTTCCTGCGGCAGGCGGCCGACATCGGCCATGATGATCACCGAAGGATTGTCGGCGAGCAGTTCCGTGATCGATTTCGCGATTTCGTTGCTCTTCGGCTCGACCAAGTCGGCGTAGGGCTGCAGCGCGCGCTTGATATAATAGAGCGGCGAGAGGATCGGCTGAAACTCGTCGGCGGCCTGACCCGACAGAAGCGCCACGCGGCGGCGCTTGAACCCGTCGTCGAGCAGATAGGTGGTGCCAGCGCTCGCGTGCTTGTCGATGCTGATGCGGGCGAAATCATTGCGCATTTCGAAGGGAGCGCCGATCGTGCCCGTCGCCGTTGCCTGGCCGCTTGCAAAGTTCAGCGAGCCGGCGGCGATGGGGCGCCCCTGGTTGTCCTGGGCGCTGAGCGCCAGGCGCAACGGTGCGTTGGCATTGAGCCTCGTTGCGGTGACGCTCATGTTTTCGGCCGCATTGGTCGCGCCGGTGATCGCCATCGTTTCATTGCCGTCGCCCTCGATCAGCCGCAACTCGCTCGGCTGCAGGGCGGCGAGTTGGCTGAGGACATCATCCTTGTCCCTGCTTTCGACACCGTCGGAGAGAAAGGCGATCGTGCCCGGCTTGGTGCCGTTCAAGGCAGCCTTGACCGCCTGGGCGGCGCGGACGCGATCCGGCACCAGCGGCTTTGCGGTGGCCGCATGCAGCTTGTCGCGCGCGGCGGTCGCTGCACCAGGCACGGCGTCGTTGTTCTGATCGGCGGTGAAGGCGATCGAAACCGGCGTGCTCCTGGCTTCGGCATCGTCAATCAAGGCATCGGCGGTCTGGACCCGGCGCTCCCAATCGGCGGCGGTCGCCCAGCTGTTGTCGATGAAAAGCACTAGCGGCCCGGCGGTCGACAGCGTGTTGGCGCGCGGATTGAACATCGGATTGGCGATCGCGAAAATGACGAGCGCCGCAAGCAGCATCCGCAGCAGCGTCAGCCACCACGGGCTGCGGGCCGGCGTTTCCTCGCGCTTGAGGATCGAGGCAAGGATGCGCAGCGGCGGAAACACTTCCGCCTTCGGGTGGGGCGGCGTCAGGCGCAACAGCCACCAGATCACCGGCAGCAGAACGAGCGCGCCGAGGATCGCGGGGGAGGCGAATGCGAAGGACAGGCCGCTCATGGCTGCCCTCCCTGCATCACCCTGGCCGGCATGCCGGAAAGATACATGTGAATGGCGACGAGCGCCTCGGAGGCCAGCCGATCCGTGCGGTGGCTGACGAAGGTCCAGCCGAGATTGCGCAGCGATTGTCCGAGATTTTCGCGGCGGGCGAGATAGGCGCGCTGGTAGTCCTCGCGCAGGTTTTCGGCGCGGCCGGCCACCAGCTTCGAGCCGGTTTCCGGATCGCTAAATTCGGTGCGGCCGGTATAGGGGAAGATCTCCTCCGCAGGATCGGCCACTTCCACCACATGCCCACGCAGGCCCCGACGGGCAAGCGGCCCGAGCTTGCGCATGACGCTGTCGGCATCGTCGAGAAAATCTCCGATGAGCACGATGTCGCTCCAGCCGCGGATCATCCCGGTCTGCGGCAAGCCCTCGGTCAGCGGCGTGTGCATGAGTGCCGCCGCCAGCCTTTCGGCGGCGTTGCGGGTCGAGACCGGCTCCATGACGCCCGGGCAGCCGATGCGTTCGCCGGAGCGGGCAAGGATTTCCGCCAGCGCCAGCATCAGCACCAGCGCGCGGCTTTCCTTCGACACGTTGCCGTATGTCGATTTGAACATCATCGACGGCGACATGTCGGCCCACAGCCAGATGGTATGGGCGGCTTCCCATTCATGGTCGCGGATATAAGTGTGGTCGTCGCGGGCCGAGCGCCGCCAATCGATGCGCGACAGGCTCTCGCCTTCGCTGTAGGGTCGGAACTGCCAGAAATTTTCGCCAATGCCACGCTTGCGCCGACCGTGCCAACCGGCGATCACCGTATTTGCGATGCGCTTGGCTTCGACGAGGCAATCCGGCACGAGGGCTGCACGGCTGCGGGCGCGGGATAGGGCATCATTGCCTGAGGTCGGGCTGACGATCTGTCCAATGGATGCCACGCGCTATACTCTCCTCGACATCCGGGTCACGATTTCGACTGTTTTATCAGTCCTGCGATGACATCGCGCACGGACATGCCTTCGGCGCGGGCAGCAAAGGTCAATGCCATGCGATGCTGCAATACCGGTTCGGCGAGCGCATGGACGTCGTCGAGCGAGGGCGCAAGACGGCCTTCATAAAGCGCGCGGGCGCGAGCGCAGAGCATCATCGCCTGGCCGGCGCGCGGGCCGGGACCCCAGGCGACGTGTTTGTCCGTCGAGGCATTGCCCTGACCAGGTCGGGCGGAGCGGACGAGATTGAGGATGGCGTCGACGACGCCGTCGCTGACCGGCATCTGACGGATGAGCTTCTGGATTTCCAGCAGCCGGGCAGCATCGATCACCGCCTGTGGCGTCACTTCGTTAAGGCCGGTCGTCTCAAGCAGGATCTTGCGCTCGTCGGCAAGTTCCGGATAGCCGACGTCCACCTGCAGAAGGAAGCGGTCGAGCTGGGCTTCCGGCAGGGGATAGGTGCCTTCCTGCTCCAGCGGATTTTGGGTTGCAAGCACATGGAACGGCGCCGGCAGATCGTAGCGCTGGCCGGCGATGGTGACATGATATTCCTGCATCGACTGCAACAGCGCCGATTGCGTGCGCGGCGAGGCGCGGTTGATTTCGTCGGCCATCAGCAATTGCGTGAAGACGGGGCCTTTGACGAAGCGGAAGGAACGGCGGCCGCTCTCGTCCTGGTCCATGACTTCCGAGCCGAGAATGTCCGACGGCATCAGGTCGGGCGTGAACTGCACGCGGTTGGCGCCGAGGCCGAGGACCGCGCCGAGCGTCGTCACCAGCAAGGTCTTGGCAAGGCCGGGGACGCCGACCAGCAGGGCATGGCCGCCGGCGAGTACGGCAAGCAGCGTATTTTCGACAACGCTTTCCTGACCGAAAATGACCTTCGAAACTTCATCGCGCACGGCGGCAATATCGCTCAGGGCCTGCTCTGCGGATGCGATGATAGCCTTATCATCGAGGCTCGTTTCAGTCGATTTGATCATGCCCATTTGCGTCTCCAGCGGCTGAAAAACGGTACTCGCGAATCGCAGACCTTACACATTTGCCTCATACTCAATACAACTTATCGCTAGGAAGATGGCTGACAAGCGCGTTTCGAATGACTATCTCGTGAGAAACTGTCGTATTCGTGACTAAGTACAAACCGGGACGGAACAATGGCAACCGAAGAAATCAGAGGGACGAGCGATGCGGCGAGTCTGGCGGCGCTGATTTCGCGAGCGGCCGGCGACGCCGGTGGACGGAAGAAGGGTTTGCCGCCCGTCGACCGCTGGAATCCGCCGTTTTGCGGCGATATCGACATGGAAATCCGCGCTGACGGCACCTGGTTCTACATGGGAACGCCGATCGGCCGCGCGCCGCTCGTCCGGCTTTTTTCGACCGTGCTGCGCAAGGATGCGGACGGACAGACCTATCTTGTGACGCCTGTGGAAAAAGTCGGCATCCGTGTCGTCGATGCCCCGTTCATCGCCGTCGAGATGAGCGTGACCGAGCGCGATAGCCGCCGCGTGCTGACGTTTCGAACCAACGTCGGCGATGTCATCGAGGCTGGTAGGGAGCATCCGATCCGCTTCATCATTCACGGCGACAACAATGAGTTGAAACCCTATCTGCATGTCCGCGGACGGCTGGAAGCGCTTGTCACCCGCGCCGTGATGTACGACCTCGTCGAGCTCGGAGAGACCGTTACCATCGCCGGCGCGGAGATGTTCTGCCTGCGCTCCGGCGCGTCGATCTTTCCGGTGATGCCGGTCGCAGAACTGGATGCCTTAACGCGATGAGCGAATTCCCCCTTTATTCCGCTGGTGAATTCCGGCGTCGCGCACTCCATCAAAATGGCGGACCGGTCGATCTTTCCTGGCGCGATCATGGCGACCACCTGCTCAATCCGCAGACGATCCTCGAGGTCGAAGGCCAGAAGCTTCGCGATGCCGCCGTGCTCGTGCCCGTGGTCGACGATGGCGACGACGCCAATGTCATTTTCACGCTTCGGACCTCGACGCTGCGCAAGCATTCCGGCCAGATTTCCTTTCCGGGCGGCGCCATCGACCCCGATGACGTTTCGCCCGAAATGGCCGCCATGCGCGAGGCTGGTGAGGAGATCGGGCTCGCTGACATTTTCATAGAGCCGGTCGGGCGCCTGCCGGATTATCTGGCGTCGACCGGTTTCCGCATCACGCCGATCCTTGCTGTCGTCAAGCCCGGCTTCGAACTGGCACTCAACCCGACCGAGGTGGAGGATGCTTTCGAGGTGCCGCTTTCCTTCCTGATGAACCCTGGCAACCACACGACCGACAGCATGGTGTGGCGGGGGATACAGCGGAATTTCTACCGCATGCCCTATGGGCAGCGCATGATATGGGGCATTACCGCGGGCATCGTCCGCACGCTTTACGAAAGGCTTTACAGATGACCACGGTTGCCGGCGAGGCTTGGTTCCAGGAGGCAGGGCTGCAACGCGTGCTGGCGCTGCTGAATGCGGACGGCGGCGAGGGGCGTGTGGTCGGGGGCGCTGTGCGAAACAGCCTGCTCGGGCTTGCCGTCTCCGATATCGACATTGCCACGACGCTTCTGCCGGAACTGGTCGTCGAGCGCGCCAAAGCCGCGGGGATCAAGGCGGTGCCGACTGGCATCGCGCATGGAACGGTGACGCTGGTCATCGACGGCAAGCCTTTCGAGGTGACCACTCTGCGCCGGGATGTCGAGACGGATGGCCGGCATGCCCAAGTGGCGTTCAGCGAGGATTGGCAGGTGGACGCCGAGCGGCGCGACCTGACGATCAATGCGCTTTACGCCGCGTCGGACGGCGAAGTCATCGATCTGGTCGGCGGTCTTGCCGATCTGGAGCGCCGCAACATCCGTTTCATCGGCGATGCGACCCGGCGCATTGCCGAGGATTACCTGCGTATCCTGCGGTTCTTTCGCTTTTTTGCACATTACGGCAGCGGCAGGCCGGATGCCGACGGGCTGCGCGCCTGCGCGGCGGCGCGTTCCAAGCTCGCCTCGCTTTCGGCCGAACGTGTCTGGTCTGAAATGAAGAAGCTGCTTGCGGCCAAGGACCCGGGCCGTGCTCTTCTTTGGATGCGGCAAGTCGCCGTGCTGGCGGAGGTGCTGCCCGAGACCGAGAAATGGGGCATCGACGCCATTCCGGCGTTGATTTCGACGGAAGAGGCACTGGGCTGGACGCCCGACCCGATGTTGCGCCTTGCGGCGATCATCCCGCCGGACGCCGCAAGGCTGGCCAAACTCGCTACGCGCCTGCGCCTGTCGAAAGCGGAGACAGCCTATTTGCTCGACTGGGCGAATGCCCCCGCTATCCGGGACGATATCTCGGAAGCCGCGTTCGATCGATTGCTCTACCGGCACGAAGCGTCGGGCATTTCCATCAGATTGAAGCTTGCTCTCGCCGTCGCGCGCGGCAAGGCCGAGGGCGATTTCGAGGAAATGGCGCGAACGGCGCGGATCACCAAATTGCTCGATCGGGCGGCCAAATGGAAGAAACCATCTTTCCCGGTCAACGGCGCCGACGCGCTCGCAGCCGGCATGTCCGCCGGCCCGCGGGTCGGCGAAATCCTCGGCAAGCTGGAGCAGCAATGGTCAGACGGCAATTTTTCCATGACCCGGTCAGCTCTGCTGGCGCGGCTCAAGGAGCTGATCGAATCCTGACCTCTGCGATCGGCTAGTCAGGCGGCATTCGCCTCGTCGCGGATGCGGGCCTTGATATTGTCGACCATGTTTTCGCGGATGACGGTTTCGCCATGGGCGGTGCGCATATGCTCGACAGCGCGTCGAACGACTTCAGCATCATCATTTGCGCGGGTGTGCCAATCGCAACCCGGCACCAGGGTTCCACATTCAAACAGTCGCATATCTGCCTCCTCGCAGCATTAGACGCCAAAACCGCCCAATGCAGGACGGCCTGAACGGCAAAACGCGAAAAATGAGGAAAGGTTTCGAGCGGCCGGCAAAGCTTATCGCCTGCCGGGCCGCGTAGCCGTGTCATTTATTCGGGCATGGCCCAGGCTCTGAAGCAATCCGAAGATTGATACTTCGCAACGACTGCCTGTCTCGCGGGGCGTTCCGACGCCATACGCGCGGCTTCGGCAGGGGACTTGCCGGCCAATTGCATTCTGACTTGTTCTATGAAGCACGAGAGCGGCAGATCTGAACCGCTTCTGACCCTCATGTCTTCTGCCAGTCTTGTTATGAATTCCGGCGTATCGACTGCACGAGAGAGCTTTTGTTCACCGACGGCCTGCACCGCCTCATTCTGTACTGCCATCACAACCTCCTCCGATTGAAACGAGCATTACCTGACTTAGGTACTCCTCCGATTTTTTTAAGTGCTGTTCTGATTATTTAACGTTCGGATTCTTATGGCCAACGCACGACGGGCGGCAGGGACGAGAGAATTGATTCGACGTTTCCGCCCGTTTTGAGCCCGAATATTGTACCGCGATCGTAAAGCAAATTGAACTCCACGTAGCGTCCGCGACGAATTAATTGTTCGTCACGGTCCTCCTCGGACCATACTTCATTGTAGTTAGAGCGCACGATCCGCGGATAGACCATGGAGAACGCGCGTCCAACGTCTCGTGTGAATGCGAAATCGGCGTTCCAACCGCCTGCCTCCTCCTCAGAATGCAGCCAGTCGAAAAAGATGCCGCCGATTCCACGCGGCTCGTTGCGATGCTTCAGATAGAAATAGTCATCGCACCATGTCTTGTAGCGCGGATAATCTGCAACCGTATGACGGTCACAAACAATTTGCATCGCGCGATGGAAGAGAACGCTGTCCGGATCCTCCTGCGTGCGCTTTCGGTTGAGCATCGGCGTCAGGTCGGCACCGCCGCCGAACCACTGGCTCGTCGTCACCACCATGCGGGTGTTCATGTGCACGGTCGGCACGTTCGGATTGACCGGATGGGCAATCAGCGACAGGCCGGAGGCCCAGAAGCGAGGATCTTCCTCTGCCCCTGGAATCTGGCTGCGGAAATCGGGCGAGAATTCGCCGTGGACCGTGGATGTGTGGACCCCAACCTTCTCGAAGACACGGCCTTCCATGGTGGACATGCGGCCGCCGCCGCCCTGGCCACCTTCTCGCAGCCAGTCCTTGGCAACGAAACGCCCCGGCTCCTGGTCGGAGAGGGGGCCGGTGAGCTCGTCTTCCAGCTGCTCGAACTGAGCGCAGATGACGTCGCGGAGGCTTTCGAACCAGCCTCGTGCCGCGTCCTTCTTCTCTTCGATGTCCTCGGGCAATCCCTTCGGAAGTTCCGGTCGTTCCATGCATGTTCTCCGGCGAAGCGGACAGATGCCGTCCATGATTCGCGTGATATCGATTCGCGAGTTTTGAATATCAGCAACCCGGCACCGTAACCAGCATGCCCGGCTTGCGTCCAGCAAGCCACGCTTGCAGGAGAATCGACTCGCAAATTGACTGGTGCGGTACTATGTTCCCTTCAAAGGCGAGGTTTCATGACGAGAATACCCGGACCGCCGCCCCTCGAGGGGTTGAAACGCAGAATATCACGGCATCGCCAGGAAAAATCCCCAGGCGGCAAAAGTGACTTCGTACGTGAGACTTTTTGCCTGAGCCGCCCGGAAGCGCGTGCCAAGGCGCGGGAATGGTTCGATGCCTTTCCGAAGGCTGCTTACTGGACCGAGGTCGAGAGTTGGCGGCAGGTCGAAGGCGACCGCATCGAATTCACCATGCGGCGACTTCCCTCTGCGGACTGAGTTGCAAGTATTTGCCGCCGACTAAGGCGCGTTGCGCAAACGGCTTTCGATCAGCAGGCCGCTTTCATCCAATATTGGATGTGCCACCGAGACGATGTGGGCGTTGATGCGCTTCAGGTCGCGCAGCATGTCCAGATGCAGCGAGCTGGTTTGCAGACTATCGACGCGACCGTCGCGAAGGCGTTCCAGATGCCGCTCTGCCGATTGTTTTTCCAGGCGGCGGACGTCGACTTTAACCTCCATGAGTTGGCGGGCAAGACTGAAGTCGCGGGTGACCAGGATCGTCTGTGCGATGCGCAGATTGTCGATCGTCAGATTGAACAGGCTTTTCAGCTCCTGGTAGCCGTCGCTGGAAAAGGTGAGGCCCTTGCTGATCTTTTTTGCAACCTGCTCGGCCAGGCCTTTCTCGATGATATCGCCGATATGTTCGAGGTTGATCGCATAATCGATGATGACGATGGAGCGGCGGCCGTTTTCGTCGTCCAACCCCTCTCGGCCGAGCTTGGAAAGGTAGATCTTCACATCCTGCTGGATCTTGTCCACGCGCTTTTCGAGAACCGCAATCTCCTTCAGCGGCGCCAAATCGTTGTGATTGAAGGCATTTTCGGTTCGGATCAGCATGCGCTCGATGAGATCGCCGACGCCGAGCACTTCGCGGGTGGCGCTTGCGAGCGCAACGACCGGCGTATTGAGCGCCTGCTGATCGAGAAATTTCGGTCCGTCGTCGGTCTTCGGATCGTCCGCCACCACGCGCAGCATGGTTTTCGACAGGTAGGACGAGAACGGCCAGGCGCAGAGTGCCAGCACGATATTGAAGATCAGATGTACGTCGACGGGCAGCTTGGCCGGTGAAAAATTGAGGCTCTGCATCCAGTCGCCGACATAGCCGGCGAGGGGAAGGACGATAAGGCAACCGATCGTGCGCACGACCAGATTGCCGAGCGTCACGCGTCGTGCGGTGGCAGGACCGGAGAGCGTTGCCATCACGGGCGGGATCGCGCCGCCAAGATTGGCGCCGAGCACCAGGACCACGGTGAGGGCCGGGGAAAGAATGCCGGCGGAGGAAAGCGAGAGGATCAAGACGACGACGGCGAGGCTGGAAGATGAGACGAAGGCAAGAACAGCCGAGAAGATCAACGCAACCGGAAGCGCGCCGTCAAGCAGGCCGATGAAGGCGGCAAGCGCCTGAGATTGCCGCATCGGCGCCGTGGCAAGGCTCAGCAGTTGCAGGGACAGCAGCATCAGGCCGATGCCGATCAGGGCCGTGCCTGCTCCTTGCTTGGTGCTGGACTGCCGACGATAGAGCACGATGCCGACAAGGATGATCAATGGCGACAGCCATTCGATGCCGGTCGCGACGATCCAGGCGGTAACAGCGGTACCGACATTGGCACCGAGCAATACGATCTGCGCCATAGCCGGCAGGACGAGATCGCGTTCCACGAACGAGGCGACCATCAGCGCGGTTGCCGTCGAGCTCTGAAGGGCGATGGTCGCGATGAAGCCGGAGAGGAACGAGCGCGGTCCGCTTCGGGTGCCGCTGGCAAGCCCCGTGCGGAGCCTGGCGCCAAAAGCGCGCGACACACCATCCTTCACCTGTGCCAGGCCGAACAGCAACAAAGCGACGGCACCGAACAGATTGATCATGACGACAGTGGATTCCATCAGTTTTTTTGTTCTTTCTCATGCCGTCATGTTTTCGAAAAGAGTAGCGATTTAACCGCAACTCACTGAAAAGGCATGTATTTCAGTACACCTCTCGTCTCGGAAAGCGACTGCGATTTCGCTTGCCGGCTAATAATATACGACTATGTCGCGCCGCCGTCCAACGTTACAGCGACATATCGGTATAATATTTGCGCAGTGCCTGATTTTAGTGCGGTTTCGACGGTTGCGATCCGCCGGAGGGCGGCGGTTCGATCGCCGAGACGTCTGGCAATCTTGCCTCGGACAAGGCCTGTTTCACCTTTTTGATACTGGTGCGTTTGGCGGTGGCCGGTCGTCGTACGGTTCGTTGCGGAGGTGGGGGTGTCGTGGCGGCAACCAAAGCGTCGGCGGGAGGCTCGGCATCGGAGACGAGGTGCAATGCCGGCCGATCCTCCGGTTTTTCCGGCATCGGTCCTGCAGCCAGGATATCCCGCAGCAGCGGCGTGACCGCCAGATGCCCCGGCAGTTCCGTGTTGGTGGAATGGCCGGCATGGCGGACATGATGATCGGTGGCGATGAACGGACGCGAATTCATCTCGCCGAACCAGTCCCAGTCACCGATGACATCGATGACATCGGAAAAGACCGGCGGCATGGCGATACGCGCGCCGAAGGTGACGATCTTCATCGCGGTCGCCAGTTCCCGAAGGCGGGCTTCGTCCTGCTTGCCGAGGTCATGAAGCGCTGCGGCGATCACCAGGTTGCCCTTGGAATGGCCTGCGAGCAGCCGGAACGAGAGGCGAGGGTCGGCCAGCAGCGCACTCACCGTCCTCGTGTCGAGGCTGGTGCGGGTGCCTGCTCCGGCATCGTCCTTGTCGGCAGCGCCGAGTTTCGGCCGGCCGGCGAAATCGTCCAGCAACTGGAACATGGGCCGGAGCCCCTTCATATGACCGAAGAGGAAATGACCGCCGACTGTCTCGGTGATGATGTCAGCCAGTCCGTAACCGGAGACGACGACGGCCACCGGGGCGCCGGTCGCGTCGGCGACATTGCGAGCGAAGGCGGCTGCTCCAAGCGCCGATCCTCCGATGCCGGCAACAGTCAAGGTGTGCACCTCTTGCCCGCCGCGGAGCGCGAACTCCTCCACCGTTTCGCAAAGGACGATCGCGGTACCGCCGCTTGGCGGCACGATCATGATGGAGCCTTCGGCCGCAAGGGCGCCGCTGATATAGAAGGCTTCCTCGGGCCGGATGGATTTCACGTCGTAAAACAGGGCATCGAGGGCTGTGTTGCGCTGGCGAAGGGCCTCGAGCGCCATGTTGCGGATCGGCGAGCGCTGGAGGCGTTCGGGCAGGCTGAACAGGCGCGCGAATTGGGTAAAGGTAAGGGTGAATGCCGTCTGGAACATGGGT
>JAGWJK010000058.1 GCA_028865845.1 Rhizobiaceae bacterium | reverse complement strand
GCACCCGCACCGTCATTATCGGCTCGACCACGGGATGGTCGTCCGCGCGCTCGTCGCCATCGGCAAGAACCGGCTCAAACGGCGGCAGCGGGTCAACCGTGGCGTCCTCCGCGGCCAGGCTGCCGTTCAGCCAAGTCCAGAGAAATACCAGGCCGAGCGACAGGCTGAGGCCGATCAGGAAGCCGACCACCTGACGACCGGCCAGATGGTCGTCGAGCGGCATCTTTTCGGCGATTGCCGGCACGGCGACGGCGATCGGCGCCTCGATTTCAGCGCGTGCGGCGACGTCGCTGTTCTGCAGATCGTTGTCGTAGCGGCTCTGTGCTGCCGTCACCTCATCCTGCAATTGCGCGAGGCGTGCCATGTCGACATCAATGCTTTTGCGGCTCAATGCCGTCATCTGGGTCGAGAGTGTGGCCTGGGTGTCCAGTGCCGCCTTCAGGCTTGCATCGCTGCCGATGACCAGGCGCTGGAGCTGGCTGCGGATATCGGCGGCAAGGCCATCGACCGTCGCCTGCTGCGCTTGCAGACGGGGGTGGCGGGGCCCGAGTTGCGCGGAGAGTTGCGACAGCACCGTGTTCGCGGCGCTGTAACGGCTACGCAAATCGTCGAGGGCGGGCGAAGACAGGTCGCCGGATGCCGTGCCGTTGAGAATGGTGGTCGGCGTTGCCGATTTCGCCGCCGCGAGGCGGGATTTGGCGGATTGGACCGCCTTTCCGGCGTCCTTGATCGCCGCATCCAGCTGCTGGCGTTGCTGCTGCATTTCGAGTGCGGCCTCGATCTTGTCGTCGCCGACCTGCGCCCTGAATGCCGATAAAGCCGCTTTCGCCTGATCGAGCGCCTTGCGGCTCTTGTCGGCCGGCGTGTTGGCGGGAAGTGCCGCCCCCTGCGCGATCGTGGTGCCGTAGACGGTCGCGTCGGCAAGACGGTTGGCGATCTCTGCCGATCTTGCCGGATCGCCCGTGGTGACCGAAAGGCGCAAGGTGCCGGTTGCGGGATCAGCGGCAATCACGACGTCGTTGCGTAGAGTAACCTGCGCGCGCGACGGCGCATCGGAGGCGCCACCGCTCCCGGCAAGCAAATCCATGGCAACCCCGAAAGCGCCGGCCTCGTCGCCGGTGAACTCCGGATCGCGATCGAGTTTCAGCTTGGCGACGATGTCGGACAGCACGGAAGGCGACAGCGCGCGTTTCGAGGCGAAATCAAGAATGGCCTGCCGTTGGTTTCCTTGGGCCTGCACTTGCAGGATGGTCTGCGACGCATATCGCGGAGGTGCGGCGAGCATCGTCGGGATCAGAGCGCCGGAAAGCGACGCGACGACCACGAAGACGATCGAACCAATGCCGAGCCGCAAACGGCGCCGAGACACCGTAGCCACCGCTGGCATGGACAGCAGATCGACGGACGGCAGATCGATGTAAACGTCCCCTGCCCCATTTGGATCAGGCGAGAAATCAGCGGTGGTCTCAAGCGTCTCCTCCCTCGCCGCTTCCGTTCTTGCCGGGCGGGCCTGCAGGATGCCGCGAATGCGGTCGGCGAGAGGCTGTTCCGCGTCGCTTGCTTCCATTGCCGGCGCATTCCCGCCCGATACCGGGTAGGGATCGCCATCCAGCATCCGCTGGATAATATCGAGCAGCTGAGCATCACTGATGGTTTCAGGGTATGGCACATTGGCGGCGATCAGATAGCCGTCTTCACCGCGATCGAAATAGCCATGACGGCCAGCCTCGACGAACGCCCGCAGTTCTGCTGCTTCGTCGGGATGGAGTCTGTTGCTGGCCTTGCTTTCGAACATGGTGGGCTATCTCAAGCGCATGACCGCACTGCGGCCACTACCGATGGTTAACCCACTCTAAATTTTTACGGCAAACAAAAGGTTAACGCCGTGCAATCAGCTCGCGAGCTTATCGCGCGAGGGAAGCAACGCCACAGGCAAAGATTGCATTTCGGCCCCGTGCATCTCGGCGGCGCGCAGAATGCGATCCTTGCGGCCATATTGGTGGCGGATGACCTGATAGAGGAAGAGCGGCACGCCAAGCACATAGCGACGCCACAGTCTGTTCGGCTCCTGCGCCAGCCGGAACATCCATTCGGACCGCAGAGCCCGCACGAGCTTCGGCGCGCGCGGCACGGTGCCGGAAACAAAATCGAACAGGGCGCCGACGGTCAGCACCAGCCGCGCATGTTGCGGGCCGATATTTTCCGCCACCCACTTCTCCTGCAGCGGCGTTCCCATGCCGACGATCAGCACGTCCAATTTCTGGCGGGCGATCTCGGCCTTGACGTGATCATTTCCGGCATTGCCGAAATACCCGTCGGCGATGACGACGAATTCGTGCCAGGGGGCATGCTCGCTGAATTTCTGCGCTGCCTTCTCGATGACGTCGGGGCGGCCGCCGATCAGGCCGATGCGCTTTGGCCGTTCCATGAAGGTGAGCAGCGCCGGCACAAAGTCGGTGCCGTTCAAATTGGCTGGGAACGATACGCCGTGGGCAGCGCGCGAAGCGATGTCGAGGCCGATGCCGTCGGGTAGAACGAGATGGTGGGCAAGCACGTCGCGATAATCGGCGTCGCGAAGCATCAGCAGCATGTTGTGGGCGTTGACGAACGAGATGACGGTCTGTCCAACCGGCAGCGATGCCAGCTCGTTGATGAAAGTCAGCGCGTCTTCCCAATTGAGGTCGCAGACCGGCAGGTCGAAGATCATGCGACGCGACGCGAGGACGGCGAAATTGGCGATCAAATTCAAAATGCACCCCCTGCCGCGAACATGTCTTGCGCAGACATCGACAAACCATCCGATGCGCATCCTCGAGCGGTCATTGAGCAAGGCCGCGCTACATCGTTGCGACAGTTTATAACAAAGCGGCCCGAAGCTTCCGTTAGGAAAATCGATCGCAATTTCGCGGGATATGAAGGGATTTATTAACCCTGCTAGCAGAGGAAAAATCGGCCAATTCCGAAACGGTACGGCCTGCTGCATCCCCGGGAAAACCGAGGGATAGCGGCGCTTTAATGCGTAAGATGAGCCCACATTCAGGTAGGTGTCGTCGGCACCGCTCCTTGCCGACGGTATTCGATCACCGCCTGGCTTGGTCGAGGCTTTATTCGGCCGCAGCCGGCTTTGCCGTCGCGTCGACAGGTTCCGGATCGCCCTGGACGACCTTTACGGTTTTCGGCGTTTTCCGACCGGACGCTTCGCCGGCGCGGATCTCGTCCTTGGAGAGATAATCGAGCTGTTCCACCAGCACGTCGGCAACATAATCGCCGCCGAGGCGGTCGTTCATGTTCTTCTTGATGGCGTTGCGAAAATCGGCGACGTTGAAATTCTGGGTGTGAGCGATGTCGATCGCATTATTGCCCACCAGCAGCGAATAGAGCTGGTCCGTCGTCAGTTCGGTTAGCGGCGTCTGCAGTTCCGCCGCCTTGCCCTTTGTCATCACATAGGAAATGCGGGTGATGAAATAGCCGGTGACCTGACCGTTGGTGATGACGGGAACGTTGATCGATTCGCCCTTGACGAATTCCTGCTGCGCCTTCTTGGCGTCATCCGGATTGACCGGGGGCGTCGTCGCCATCTGCACCGAGAAATAGACCGATGCGAGCGTGACGACGCAGACCCATACGCCGGTGATAACGAGCTTGATCATCCGGCCTCACGGACGCGGAATTGCTCCTGCGAATAGGTGCCGTCCGCATCGGCATTCTGCACCGCGTTCTTCAGGATCTCCGCAACGGCACGGACGGCTTCCAGATGCGCCTCGACACGGCGTGCGTTGAGAACGAGCTTCTTCTTCAGCCCGTGCAGCTGCTCGATATGGGCAACCGCGAGTTCGGCCGGATTGGTATCGCGAAACAGCATAGACAATTCATAAAGGCAGCGGCTTTTATGAGCATTCGACACCTTGAGATCGAATTCCGGATCGCGTCCGATCCGGTTGTTCTCATTGTCGATGATCATTTCCAGGCGGCCAAGAACGCTCTTGATACGGTAGTCGTTCGAAATAATTTCCATGTCCCTACCCCACTATACTTTCTTGGACGTCAAAGCGTCCTGATTGGTCACCGACGCCCCTGCGTTGGCGTCCGTGTCTGATGCTGCGAGAGTCTTGCGCTGAAAATCGGTGACTGCGCTCAATGCCATTTTCTTATCGTTCTCGTTCGTCGCCGAATTGATGGCGCCGACGTTGCGCATCTTATTGAGCTGCTCCTGGTACATCTTGTTGGCGATGCCGACGCCGCCGTTCTTGGCAAGCGTATCGCCGAGCTGATCGGCCATCATGCCCTTCCACATTTCACCGGCGGTGCCCTTGCCGTAGAGCGTGTCGCTGTTGGGCAGAATGTTCTTCACGAAGTTCTGCAGCACCATGGCCTCGAACTTGTGATAGACGGCCGGCATCTTGGTCGGGGCCGTGTGCGTATTGGCGTTGGAAAGGCCTGCCTGGGTCGCTGCGCTGTTGTATGCATCCACGGTCGAGGCGAAGCCGTTGCCGTTTTCCGCCAGGCTGGTGGCGGCAAAGGCTGCCCTGTTGGTGGCGAGCTTCTGCTGAGCTGCTTGAACATCCAGCGGATTGGCCGCCTGCACGACATCCAGAACCAGATCACTCGGAGGCGAGATAGCCATGTCACGTTTCCTTTCACTTAAGCGCGATCCCGGGACGCGTGACGCGTCCAGCGCATGGATCATGCCGAATCGAATGGTTGGAGCGGGCTGGCGATTCTAAGATCGGCCGCCTTTTCCAAGATCGCGACGATTATGGTTTTTGAACCTTGCTGGAGGCTGGCGTGACGTCGGCGAAGCGCTGGTCGATGATGTCGTAGACGGCGTTATCATCCGCCTCGCGCATTTCCGCCTCGCGCGCGTCCTTCATGTGCTCCTCGAGCCGATCGGCCTTGGTCCGTTCCTGCAGGACTTTCATTTCGATGAGCGTCTGGATGCCTTCGAGCTGCTTGTCCTTGTGGGTCAGCCGCCCGAACCGCTCCGCATAATGCTTGGAAAAAACCGCATGCACCGGATCGATTGACGCGAGCGCGTCGATCACCCGATCCATCGACTCGCCGACCTCGGTGCGCTGGCGCGTCGTGTCGGCAAGTTCGTTTTCGGCGATGCGCTCCAGATGCCGCTGGACGGCGACGAGGCGCTTCAGCTTTTCCGATCGGCTTTTTTCGGTCATCGCTAATGCCCGTTGAAGACGCTGAGGAAGGCGCCGGAGAACTGACTGATCATTGCCGCGATACTGAGATAGAGCATGAACAAGCCGCCCATCAGCAGATACGGCGTGGAGATGAAGTAGATCGGGATCTGCGGCGCCAGCTTGTTGATGAAGCCGATCGAGAGCTGGAACATCAAGCCGTAAAGAAGAAACGGGCTTGCGAGCCGCAGCATGATGAAGGTGGTGGTTTGCAGCGTGTCGGTCACCGAGATCAGCGAGGTGCGCAGATCGAGATGGCCGCCGAAGGGAATGATTCGGTAGGAATCGACCAGCGCCTGCAGGACGTAATGGTGAAAATCCAGGATGAACAGCATCATCAGCCCGCAGAAGCTGATGAGATTGGTGAGCGCCGTTTCATTGGAGTCTTCGATGATATCCGCGCCGCCCGGCGAGTTGAAGCCGATCAGCATCGAAACGACCGTTCCGGCGAACTGCAGGCCGAGCGTATAGAGCCGCGCCATCATGCCATACATCAACCCGATCAGGGATTCGGTGAAAATCAGGCCGATATAGGTGCCTGGGTCGCCCTTGGAGACCGCGGGATAGATCGTATCCCAGAGCAACGGCAGGATGGCCATCGAAAGCGCTGCCGAAACGAGCAGCCTGATCTGCTGCGGCACGCGGCCAGACGAAAACCCTGGGAGCACCATAATGCAACCGCCGATGCGGCAGAAGGCAAGAAACAAGGCGAGGATGGTGCCCTGGGGGTCTGTTATCATGAAATGGAACCTAGAATCTTGATCTCGATCCCCTTGGCCAATTCCACATGCGACAGGACCGGAAGAGTCGCGAACAGGCGTTCGATGATCATGCGCACATAGGAGCGCGTTTCCGGCGAGGTGACAAGGACAAAGGGCATGCCGCGGTCCATGTATTCACGGATAACTCTGCTTGCCTCTTCGCTGAATTCTTCCAGATTGCGCGGATCGATGTCGAATTCGATGACTTCGCCCTTCTGGTCGCGCTTCAGGGCCTGATGGAAGATCAGATCCCACTTGCTGCCGAGTCGCAGTACGCGAAGCACGCCGTTGTCGGCAAGGTCGCCGCAAAGCTGCTGTGCCATGCGCACGCGAACGTGCTCGACGATCTGTTCGGTCTTGCGCACGTGCGGCGCAAGTTCCGCCACGGCTTCGAGGATCAGATGCAGGTTGCGGATCGAGACGCGCTCGGCGAGCAGCAGCTTCAACACCGCCTGCAGGCCGGAATAGGACATATGCGAGGAGCAGATTTCGTCGGCGAGCTTCTTGTATTCCGGATCGAGGCGCTCGATCAGGATCTTTACGTCCTTGTAGGACAGAAGAGCCGGCAGGTTGTTTCTGATGACTTCGCTCATATGCGTCAGCACGACGGAGACGTTGTCGATCGGCTGGAAGCCTTCGCGCTTCAGGTCCTCGGTAAAGGCTTCAAGCACGGAGACGGCAGGCATGCCGAATGCCGGTTCGCGAATCTCGTCGCCCGGAACCGTCGGCTTGCGGCCGGAGCCGGTAACGACGAGCACTTCGCCGACGCGCAGCATGTTCGAGGCGATCGTCGTGCCGTGGATGCGGATCTGGTAGGACTTGTCGGCGATGGCGATGTCGTCCGTCACCTTGATTTCCGGCACCACGAAGCCGTATTGCGTTGCGAACTTCTTGCGCATCTTGCCGACGCGGAAAGCGAGTTCCTGATGGGCGCCGAGCAGGCGGGTCGAAACGATCTTGCCGAGTGCCAGTTCGATTTCCGAGGTTTTCAGAACCGACTTGACCGAGTCCTTCTCCATCTCCTTCGACTGCATCACCTTCTTTTCCTCGGCGTCACGGCGAAGCTTGTTTTCAGCTTCCGCCTGCCGCGGGATGAACCAGGCGCCGGCTGCCATCAGGCCGCCGAGAGCTGCGAAGGGAAGAAGGGGCATGCCGGGCATGATGGCCAGGATGCCCATGAGGACTGCGGCGACTGCCAGAGCGCGCGGATAGCCGCTCAACTGGTCGATAACCGCCTTGTCGGTCGAACCGGACGTACCGCCGCGCGAAACGAGAAGACCGGCGGCGAGAGAAACGACGAGCGCCGGCATCTGCGACACCAGGCCGTCGCCGACGGAAAGCTTGACGAAGACGTCGGCAGCCTGGCCGATCTGCATGCCGTGGCGGAAATAACCGATGATGATGCCGCCGAAAACGTTGATGCAGGTGATCAACAGACCGGCGACGGCATCACCGCGAACGAATTTCGAGGCACCGTCCATGGCGCCGAAGAAGGAGCTTTCCTCTTCCAGTTCCTTGCGCCGCCGTTGCGCTTCCTTTTCGTCGATCAGACCTGCCGAAAGGTCGGCGTCGATCGCCATCTGCTTACCGGGAATGGCGTCGAGGGTGAAACGCGCGCCGACTTCCGCGATACGCGTCGCACCCTTGGTGATGACGATGAAGTTGATGGTGATCAGGATGAGGAAGACAATCAGACCGATAACGAAATCGCCCGACATGACGATGCTCGAGAAACCGGCGATGACACCGCCGGCGGCATCGTGTCCCTCATAGCCATGCGAGAGAATGACGCGCGTCGTCGCGATATTCAGCGACAGACGCGTCATGGTCGCGATCAGCAGGATGGTCGGGAAGGACGAGAACTCGAGCGGCTTCTTGATCCACAGCGCGACCATCAGGATCAGCACCGAAAGTGCGATCGAAAACGCCAGACCCAAGTCGATCAGGAATGGCGGGATCGGCAGGAAGAGCACGCACAGCATAACCATGATGCCGAGCGCGAACCCGATATCACGAACGCTTGGATTGGCTTTTGGAAGTGCTATTGCGGGTGGTTGCGCCATCGACCGGTTCCGTCTCTTCATGAGAGGAGGCAGGCGGCTGATCCGCCTGCCCTATTCGGTCAGATCAATAAAAGGCGAAGCTTGCGCGAGAATGGCCACGCGCAGCTGTCTCAGAAGCCCGACTGGATGCGCGAAAAGACGAGATTGGTGAAGATCGATATCTGTGCGCCGACGAAGGGCGCGGTGATGCCGACGGTGACCATGACGGCGACGATCTTCGGAACGAAGGTCAACGTCGCTTCCTGCACCTGCGTCAGTGCCTGAACAAGCGCGATGACGAGACCCACGACCATAGCGGCGAGAACCGCGGGTCCGGAAGCGATAAGCACCGTCCAGATCGCCGCCTGGAAGATGTCCAATGCATCGGCTTCATTCATGAGATCGTCATCCTCTCGTTCCGCGGCTCATCATGTGCCGCTGGTCGGGTCTGTCGAGCCGTCGTCGCTCGACGAATCGCTGCTACTATCGCTCGCCGACGGCGGCGGATCAATCGTTGTTCCGGCAGGGGCGACGGTGACACCGGCCTGCAGCAGCACCTTGTCGCCGGCATCGGTCTCGGCGATGATACCGTCCGAATAGACAGTAACTTCCTTGATCGTGCCGCTGACGGTGCCGTCGGCACTCAGGATCTGCTTGCCGATATAATCCGACGCCTGCGAAATCCACTGGTTCTGCAGCACCGTTTCCAGGTGCGAGTTCGTTTGGATCTGCTGCTCGACCTGAGAGAAGCTGGCGAGCTGCGAAATCTGCTGGCTGGCATCCATCGGGTCGGTCGGGTCCTGCGTCTTCATCTGCGCGATGAGAAGCTGCAGAAAGTCGTTATAGTTCAGGCTGGCGCTTGCGGCCGCACTTGCAGCATCGCTGCTGGAACTATTGCTGGTGTTGCTCGTGTTATTATTGGCATTGATCTGACTGACCGGATCTACCGCCACGGTGCGATCTCCCGGCGAATCTGCTCGATCGTCGCAGCCGGCATTTCCTGGTTGTTGAGGATGCTGTCCTCGACCGGATAGAGACCACGAATGGCCTTCAATGCGTCGAAGGCGCGGCCCGTGGCGACGAGACCGTCGATGCGCTTCAGTTCGGCCAGCACTTCCTCGTTGCGGAAGCAGGTGAGCAGCATGACGATCGACTTGCGGAACATCGCCGTCGACTGGTCCTTGCCCTCTGGGTTGATGAGGATCATCTGCGCGATGAAATAGAGCTGGCGCAGCGGTGTCGTTGCATCCTCAGGCTGGAGCACATGGTTTTCCAGGAGGAAAGTCACATCATTCAGGAATTCCAGGGCAACCTTGCGGTCAACACGCAGCACGGCCCCGTTGATAAAAATTCTTTCCCCGGCTTTAAGCGATATGCGAAGCGTACTTTTCATTTAAGTCCATCCCTGATGATGGTGGTGACATCGATGATGCCTTGATAATTTTCCGACTGACGCCGCCTGATCCTGTCGCACTCCTTCAAAATCCAGATTGCGATTGAGATGAGATTGGCACGCAGTTCGACGTTGAGCTGGTTTTCCGGACTCTTAAGATCCTCGATGAAGCTGATCCAAACCCGTCTTGTGTAGAACAGAGCTTCGATCGCTTCGCGGCCGTATTTCCCCTTGTCACGGGCCGCGGACAAAAGAGCAACCGACCGGTCCAGAACCTGACGTTCTCGCTCCTTGGCGTCGGCCACTGCATCCTGCATGACTTCCGCATATGAGAACTGATACATTCATGCATCCTTCTTGGTCATTGCTACCTTTGATCATCAAAGGTAATTAACGAGGCTCAGCTGCTGGATCTTGGAGATGATGGTATACGCCGTCTCCAGCTGGGTCTCGAGGCTATTAACCTTCGTCGATGCCTCATAGGGATCGACGCCGGTCAAATCGATGATATTGGTGTTAATGATGTCTTTCTGCGCGCTCAGCGAAGTGTTCGCATCCGTGACACGCGACTGCGAAAGGCCGAGCGCGCTCGTCTGATCGTTGATGCCGTCGATCGCCTGGCGCGAATAGCTGATGGCCTGGTCGGTCACCGCATTCAGCGCGTCGGGGCTCAGATCCTGGCCCATCAGGGCGTTGACGACGGTCGTTGCAAGCGCAACGTAGCGCATGCCGGGCTCGTTGGCATTGGTCGAGGAATCGACCACCTGCGAGTTGCTGATGCGGCTCGTCATGTTCTGGTCCGAAGCGCTCGACCAGCTTGCCCAGTTGTTGGGCGCCGGAGCGCTGTCGTCGGTAAACATCGGCTCGACCTTGGTGGTGATGAAATCCGTCATCTGCGCGCCGGTGAGATCTGAACTGGAAGTCACTGGCGGCGACAGAGCACCCATGTACGTGTTCAACGCGCTCTGGATGGCCAAGGTCGCGGCCGAGGTATTGTCGGTCACCGGCTGCACATCGGTGTTGGTACCCGCGAAGAGATATTCGCCGTTGACCATCGTATTGGCGTCGCTAACGAAGTTGGACAGCGTTGCCGAAGCCTGCTGCTGCGCCAGCTGGATGCTGCTGGTGTCGGCGCTGCCGCGCAAGGCCACGAGCTGGTCGAGAAGGTCCTGCGCCGAGCTCGACATATCGCCGAGTGCGGTTTGCGACGACGACAGGCGCTGGTTGGCAACCGCGTTGCTGTCGAGGAGCGAATCGATGCGCGACACTTCGCGGGTCAGGTTGACGCTGACGGAGGTATTGCTGCCGAGTGCCACGCCGATGTCGGCATAAACGCCCGTGGTCGCTTCGGTGGACGCATCCGTCATCTCGTTCTGAGACTCGCGGATCGTCTGACGCATAGCGTTCTGAATGGCTGCGCTTGAAATGAATGAAAGTTTCATGGTTTAGCTCGCAATATCCAGTACCGATTGAAGCATCTCGTTGACGGCGTTCAATATTTTTGTACCCGCCTTGTAGGACTGCTCAATGTCCATCATCAGCGTCAGCTCTTCGTCGAGGTTGACGCCGGTCTGGTTCGAATAGGCATCCGTCGAGCGCGAGAGCGCTGCCGAAGTGTTTTCGGACGCCGAGGTCGCAGCACTTCTCTGGTCTTCCACCCAGCCGATCGAGTCGGACGCGTAGTCCATGATGCTGGCGCTCGTGTCGGAGCCTGCACTGGCATCGAAATCCATCTTCGAGTCGAAGCCGGTCACATAGGAGTCGAGCAGGTCGGAATAACCGCTGTCGCCGCTGGTATTTGAGACGTAATTCGAGCCGTTGATACCGCCGTCGCGCAGCAATGTCGGATCGCCGCCCTGGGAGGTGATCAGTGCCGGATTGACGGTGATGGTACCCGCAATTCCCGCAACTGCCGTGGGATCGGTCGGTACCGAACCGCCGCTCCAGGTGAAGAGGCCCGGCATGTCGGGATCACTGGGATCGCTGCTCTT
>JAGWJK010001045.1 GCA_028865845.1 Rhizobiaceae bacterium | reverse complement strand
TGAAATTCAAACTGTTCGATCGATTAGTTGTGAAATGCTCCAAGCGCGATGCCATCGGCTACCTCAAGGCATCGATCCGAGAGGTTGGCCGTGGCGACGCGGAGATGGCTGCTCGGCAGGATCGAGAATTTGGCGCCGGGATGAACCGCAATGCCCCTCGCCGCCAGCGTCACCAGCGCGAAGGTCTCGGAGGAGACCGGAATCCATGCGCATAGTCCGTCGCCATGGGCCGCTTCGACGCCTCTTTCGTGCAGCGCCTCGATGAGGTCGCTTCGCCGCTGGCGGTAGATCGTTCGCGCCCGGTCAAGAACCTCCTGCGTGGCAGGATCGCGCAACAGCCACGCACCCGCCGACTGAAGAATGCGGCTGGTCCAGCCGGCGCTGAAACTCCGATAGGATTGAATCTGGTCCACGATCGCCCGCGAGCTTGAGAGCACAGCCAGGCGAAGGTCCGGCCCATGCGTCTTCGAGAGCGAATGGATATGGATGACCCGGTCCGGTAATAGTCCGCCCAGCGATTGACGCGGCGCGGTCGAGATGTCCGCAACGCCGTCATCCTCGACAACAAGCGTATCATGGCCACGCAGGATCTCGCCAAGCCTCGCCATGCGCTCGGCGCTGACACTTTGGCCTGTCACCGAATGAACCCTTGGCTGAAGCAGGAAGGCAACCGGGCGGTGCTTCATGGCCGCTTCCAGAGAGGACGGCAACGGGCCCTCGCCGTCACATTGCACCGGCAGGATCCGTGCGCCGCGATCCTCAAGGATATCGAGAAGGCGCATGCCGGTCGGATCTTCGATCGCCACATAGGCGCCGGGAATGACCAGGGCGTGGATCAACGTATAAACGGCGTTGTAGCCGCCGTTGGTCGCCAGAAAGGCTTCCGGTTCGTATGGCCAGGATCTTCTCGCTGCCTCTTCCAATTCCGGCAGAATGCGGCTGCGCTCGTAGCTGTTGAGATCATGGGCGGCCGCGCCATAGGCCATGGCCTCGGCGAGCCTGGGCAGAAGGCGCACATCAGGCACGGCGGCCGTCAGGTCAAGAACGTCCTTGCCATAATGACCAACGCTCGCCAGCCGCTCCGGTTTTGCTGCAAGGCGGTCGCCGCTGACCCAGGTGCCATTGCGTCCACGTCCGGTGATGACCTTCTGGCGCCTGAGTTCGCTCCATGCTTCCGAAATCGTCGCCGGACTGACGCCGAGCGCAAAGGCGAGGTCCCGGATCGGTGGCAGCTTGGCGCCGACAGGCAGCGCCCCGGCTCGGATCAAGGCGCTGGTCTCGACAGCGATCCCCTGAATGCTGCGATCGGTCAATTTTTCAGCAAACCAGGCTGCACTGATATTTTCGCTCATTTTTGCGTCACTTTTAATGTTCAATAACGTAATAACATTTGATTGGTCCGATTTGAACATTTAATGACGAGGAAAACAAGCTTGCGGGAGTAATTGCAGATGCCCCTATCCTTGCGGATAGCCCTTCGTGATTGGGATTACATGACGCCGCTGGTGGTAGGAGATGTGACCTCCCCCCGCCTCGATCTCCAAGTTGACCGGGTCGGCACATTGATCCCACATGTCGGCAAAAGCGATGTCTACGACGCGGCAGAAGTATCGTTCAGTCGCTACACCCAGCATCGCATCGATGCCGACGACAGCCTGGTCGGCATCCCGAATTTCATCATGCGCGGCTTTCGCCATCGCTGCGTCATCACCACCAAGGACAGCCCGATCACCACGATCCCGGAACTCGCCGGCAAGCGTATCGGCGTGACGGGCTGGCGAGACTCGGGCAACACCTGGACGCGGGCTGCATTACGGCGCGAGGGCGTCGGGGTGGAGGATGCCATGTGGTATGCCGGCCGCCTGACGGAGGCGCATCCGATCGTCGACAGGCTGGACGGTTTCGGCCGTCAGGGCCGCATCGAGGCGGCACCCGGAGAACGTCCGATGATGGACCTGCTCAGGGATGGAGAACTCGATGCCATCTTCACCCCATTCATGCCGGAGGGCTATTTCGCCCAAAATTCCGCCTTCCGGCAGGTGCTGCCCGACTTCCGCAATGCCGAGCGCGACTATTTCGATGCGGTGGGCTATGTGCCGGGCATGCATCTGATTGGCCTCAAGGCCGAGATTGTCGCGAAGCATCCGTGGGTCATCTCCGAACTCAGCGCCATGATTGATGAATCGCAGCGCCTGTGGCTGAGCAAGCGGCGCAAATACGCGGACACGACGCCGTGGATGTTCGACGAGCTTCTGAAAACCGCCGTCGAGCTGCCCGAGGGATGGGATGCAAGCGGCTTCGCGCCAAATCGCAGGATGATCGCCGATTTTGCAAGCGAGCTGCACATCCAAGGCATCCTGCCGCGGCTGATGAC
>JAGWJK010000057.1 GCA_028865845.1 Rhizobiaceae bacterium | reverse complement strand
TATCCTTTGCGGCGGCATAGGTCGGCAGCGGTGCGGCCGCACCGAGCAAGATTGCAATTGCCAAAGCCTTCATTGTCTTCATCTGCCACGTCCTTTTTGAAAAGGGCTATTCCCGACGGGGATATGCCAAAGAGATTTCGTCCTAAGAATTTGCGTCCGGTCCGGCATGACAATCGCCGGCATTCCGGATCGGGATCGAAACGAGCATGCGCGCATGACCACCAAGACGCGCGAAATCCGCCCTTCCCCAGAAACATCACTCAATCGCGTCGCCGCCGACCCCTGGGGATCGAACGGCGATCAGAATTTCGGCCTCAGAACCATGAGGCGTTCCCGCCTGCATGGGCATCGAGCAGTACAATGGATTCAAACTAACATCTCAATTTCACAAACTGAAGCATCAGTTGTTTAATGTCTATATTTCTAGTGGAGAATTTTTTCATTGCAGTCGCTGCGAGAGAAACGCGCGCATTTTCATGCACGCCCAAAATTCGGGTCCGCCGCATCCGTGCGTCCTGCAGGGAAATAGGTCTCGATCTCATCGGCAACGCGCGCTTTTCTCGAGTCGGGCAGCCGGCCGAAAAGATGGGTTTTCAGTTTCTCCGCGACATCTGCCGGGACAATTCCGAGATGCGCTCTTTCAGATCGCGTGTCGTGCCGTCATCGATATCGCCCTCGCCGAAGCAATGCCTCTCCTCATGGAGCAGCAGCCGCGCTTCGAGTTGCTCGCGCAGGCTCCGCAGACGCCCAAAATATCTTACCGCGCTCATGGCTCTTGCCTCTCACGTCGTGATGTTCGATCAGGCGAGCGATATTATCTACTATTTTTGTGCACTAAAGGAAGAATGAACCAAGAGGCTGTTTAATCGGGGAAATTTATGGTTTTGCCACGCTCGGATTCTTGCGGGGTTTCCTCTAATAAAATCTATAATTTTTATAGACTAAACTATTATGACATGGATATAAGGTGATCGATCGACCGACATCCCGGCAGCTGCACATGCCCGTTTCGGCCGACCTTGATCGACATGGAGGATCGCGGCAATGACAAACTTGAATGAATATCTAGGCCAGAAACGCTCGGCACTTTTGAGCCGGCGCGCTCGGGTAAAGGCCGGCGAACTGGGCTTCGCCACGATGAAGGCGAGCGCAAGTGCCGAGGGGCGCAGCGGCGTGCGGCGCATTCGAATCCGGGATTTTCAGGTGATCTCGGACAGTCCCACCGATTTTGCCGGCTATAATCTTGGCCCGTCGTCGCCGGAATTGCTGCTGGGCGCGCTTTCCAGTTGCTTGACGCATACCTTCCTCATTCACGCATCCGACCAGGGCGTGCCTCTGGAATCCATTCATGCGGAAGTTTCTGCGAATATGGACCCGCGCGGCGGCTCCGAAGGACATGAGGATATCCCGGTCTATCCCCACGATATCGCTTACACGGTGACGCTCGTGTCGCCCGCAAGTGCGGAGAATATTGCCCGACTGCAGGCGACCGTCGAGAAATTCTGCCCCATCCTCAACCTGCTCAAGCGGGGAACGGAGATCAAGGGGCGTATCGACCACCAACAGCCCCCGGCAGCCGACGCGGCTTGACGCCAGGCAAGTGCCTGGGCTCAAAGGCTCAGGCATGCTTTTCAGGCTGATGGACGGGACTGCGAGGAGTACTGCGGCGCGCTATGCTTAACAGCATAAGCCGCCCGCGGCTCCTTCGGCACCTCTCCTCTCGACGACGCCGCCGTTAGCACCGCCAATTTTCTCCAGGCGGGTGTTCCTTTAGCAGAAATCTTTCGTTTGGAAGTGCTTTGCGCAAATCTGACACTTCAATTCTTGAAACTGAGATGTTAGTTTCATGACATGTTTGATACACAAAGCCCCTTCCTGTCGTCCGGCGCGCCCGATACGGTTGCGATCGCCGAAGATAAATTGAAGTACGCCATCATCTCCGGCGCGCTCGCACCGGGCGAAAGGCTTTCCGAAATCGAGATCTGCAGGGACTACCGCGTCGGCCGCGGCATCGTCCGCGCCGCCCTCGGCCGCCTGGCGCATTTGGGATTCGTCTCCTCCCAGCCGCGCAGCGGCTGGAAGGTCGCGTCCATCAGCGCCATCGGCCTGCGTGAAATCATTCTCGGCCGCCGGCAGCTTGAACCGTTGCTTGGCGATGTGGAGCTCTCTTCCGACGAATTCATGCGGCTGGAGACGCTGTCGAACATGCATGCGGCGCTCGCTGCCGCTCAAGCGCAGGGCCTTGGCGAGGATATCGTTTCGGCGCGACGTTACGACCGGCAGATACGGCATCTCCTGACGATGAACATGAAGGCGCCGCTGATTGCCGGCTGGCTCGAAAATCTCTGGGACAAATCGGATCGATATCTCACTTTCATGGAAGCGAAAGGCGGCTCGAAACTGCCGGTGACCGACTGGAGCGCCTTCGTCGAAGCCAAGCGCTCGGGCCGAACGATCGCGGCGACCGAATTCCTGATGGAAGCCTGCGAAGCCTTCGCACGCTTTACGCAAACCCGCTTTCTGGAATCGGACGCATCAGCCATGGCATCGCCGACGAAGAAGTCGAAAACAGCCCCAGCAACGGATCTTTCCGCAACCGTTCGGGGCAAGAGCGAAACCAATCCCAAGCGGACGAGCTAGCGCCGCTCCGCATCAATCCGAGACCCGTAACAAAGGGAATAGGTCGTGCCTGCATTTATCGCCAAGCGTCTGTTGCAGGCCGTGATCGCTCTGTTCGGGGTGGTGACGCTCGTCTTCTTCCTGCAGCGCCTCACCGGCGATCCGGTGCTGCTGCTGGTGCCGCCGGATGCGTCCAAAGCCGATATCGAGACGCTGCGCATCGCTCTCGGCTTCGACCAGCCGCTCTACGTTCAATATCTCCAGTTTCTGGCTGGCCTGCTCCGCTTCGATCTCGGGCAATCTTATGTGCAGCACCTGCCGGTGATCGATATCATCGCCAGCCGTGTGCCCTACACGCTGTCGCTTGCGGCTGGCGCCCTGGTGGTGGCGATCGGCATCGGCGTGCCGGTCGGTGTACTCATCGCCGTGCGCCGTCACTCATGGGAATCCCGCTGGCTGATGGGCTTCGTGCTCGTCGGTCAGTCGATGCCGACCTTCTGGACGTCGGTTCTGCTGATCATGCTGTTCGGCGTGATCCTGCGCTGGCTTCCGACATCCGGGGCAAATGGTGTTGCAAGCCTGCTGATGCCGGCCTTTGCGCTCGGCTTTCTGTCGATGGCGACCTTTGCCCGCGTCGCCCGCACTTCCGTTCTCGATGAGCTGGAAAAGGATTATGTGCGCACGGGCCATGCCAAGGGCCTGTCGATGGCGCGCATCGTCCTGCGCCACCTGCTGCGCAATGCCGCCGTGCCGCTGGTGACGATCTCGGCGCTCGAAATCGCCAATCTGCTGACGGGGGCGATCATCATCGAAACGGTATTCGCGTGGCCCGGCCTCGGCCAATTGACGATACAGGCGATCAGCGCCCGTGACTTCCCGATCGTTCAGGGCGTGGTCCTGATCGGCGCAGCCGTCGCAATCCTACTCAATCTTCTCGCTGACGTCCTCTATAGCGTCATCGATCCGCGTATCCGGCTTTCCGGGAGGCACGCATGAGTGTTTCGTTTGCCGGATCGCGACGGTTCATGCGCAAGACGCCGGTCGGCGTGGCGATTTCGATCGTCATCCTGCTGTTGATCGTCCTGATGGCGATCTTTGCTCCGGTCATCGCCCCGCACGACCCCAATACCCAGAATCTACTGGCCCGGTTGAAGCCGCCGGGAACGGTCGTGCGCAACACGCCCTATCTTTTCGGTTCGGATGAGCTCGGCCGCGACACGTTGAGCCGGCTGATCTACGGCGCCCGTGTCTCGCTCTTCGTCGCGATCACCTCGGTGCTGCTGTCGGGCGTCTTTGGATGTCTGATCGGCATGCTCGCCGCTTTCTATCGCGGCTGGACGGAAACGATCATCATGCGGCTGGTCGATATCGTATTGTCCGTGCCCGCTATTCTGCTCGCGATCATCACCGTCGCCGTGCTTGGACCGGGGCTCCTGAATGTCGTACTCGTTCTCGCGCTGACGCGCTGGCCGCGTTATGCGCGCGTCGCCTACGGGCAGACATTGACCGTCACCAACATGCCGTATCTGCGCCTGTCGCGGTTCATGGGGGCCGGCTGGTTCCGAGTACTGCGGCGGCATGTCCTGCCCAATATCGCCGGCGCTCTCATTGTCGTCGCCACGCTCGAATTCGGGCTGATGGTGCTGTTCGAGGCAGGCCTCTCCTTCCTCGGCCTCGGCGTGCAACCGCCGACAGCCAGCTGGGGTGCGATGCTATCGACGGGGCGCAATTACGTTGCGACAGCGTGGTGGCTCTCGGTCCTGCCGGGCTTTGCCCTCTTCCTTCTCGTCCTGTCCGTCAATTTCATCGGCGATCATCTGCGCGACCGCCTCGACCCACGGAGTACCTAATTCAAATGGTTGATTTCTCGAACGATTTCAAAGGAAAACACGTCGTCGTCACCGGTGCGGCGGGCATTTTCGGGGGATGGATCGCACAGGCATTCGCCAATGCCGGCGCGCAGGTGCTGTTGACGGACAAGGATGCAGCTCGGCTTGCTGCTGCCGCCAAAACCGTCGGTGACGGCAACCATCCGCAGTTTGCTGCGGATCTCACCTCTGATGCCGATATCAAGGCCCTGCTCGCGCACATCGCCGACACCTGGGGCGCGGCCGATGTGCTCGTCAACAATGCCGGCATCTATCCGTCCGGCTTCCTTCTCGACATCAACGCCGATGATTGGGACAAGATTTTCGGCATCAACCTGCGCGCGCCTTTCCTGCTGTCGCAGGGCGTTGCGCGGCAGATGATCGACAAGGGCATCAAGGGCTCGATCATCGACATTTCCTCGGGCGGATCGCGCAAGATCCGGCGCACCTCCGTTCCCTATTGCGTTTCCAAGGCGGCGCTCGACCGGCTGAACAAGGGGCTCGCCATCGAGCTTGCCGAATTCGGCATCCGCGTCAACATCGTTGAACCCGGCTTTGCCCCCGGCAGCGACGTCAGCCACCTGACGCAGGAACATATCGACGCCGTGCTCGGCAACATTCCGCTCGGCCGGTCGTCGCAGCCGGGAGATGCGGCCAATGCCGTCCTCTTCCTCGCCTCGGATGCTGCCTCCTATATCACGGGAGCGACGCTGACCGCCGATGGCGGCAATTCCATCGGATCGCTTGCCGTATACCAGGCAAAAAAGAAGCCGCTATAAGCCACGGAGACAGGGATCATGGTTCAGGATGCGGGCAAGCCCGGCAATGATTTTTCGTCCTTCCCGGCCTATGAATGGCCACAGGGCAAGAAAAGCGCGGTCCTTCTGAGCGTCGATGTCGATGCGACCTCTCCCTTTCTCTGGGAGCAGCGCGAAGGTCTCTCCAATCGCCTTTCCCGGCTGGAGATCCGGCGCTTCGGGCTTCGCACCGGCCTGCCGCGCATCCTCGATCTCTTTTCGCGCTACGACGTCAAGGCAAGCTTCTATGTGCCGGGCGTGGTTGCGCAATCCGATCCGTCGCTTCTGCCGGCTCTCTTGGAAGCCGGCCACGAAATCGGCCTCCATGGATATTTCCATGAGCTCGTCGGCGATATCACCGACGAGGAGTTCAGCGCCGCACTCGACGCCAGCCTTGCGCTTTTCGTCGCCCAGACCGGCCGGAAGCCGGTCGGGTTCCGATCGCCCGCCTGGGAAATGACGCCGCACATGCTGGCGGAGGTGAAGCGTCACGGCCTTGCCTACGATTCGTCCCTCATGGGCTTCGACCATCCCTACGAGATCGAGGGCGTCACGGAGATACCCGTGCAATGGGCCCTGGACGATGCGATCTTCTTCAAATTCGAAAATAGCGGCAGCGAACGCGGTGCGCCCCGCTCCAGCACCGCAGTCCTTGACGACTGGCTGACCGAATGGCGCGCCTTGCATCGTTTCGGCGGGCTTTTCACGCTGACGATCCACGATTGGATATCCGGCCGGGCGCAGCGCATCGCAATCCTCGAAAAGCTGCTGGAGGAGATCACCGCAGAACCGTCGAGCTGGGTCGCGACCGCCGCCGAGATTGCCGCTCATCACGCCTCTTCCAACAATCAGGGACGTTTTGCCGTGGGCGCGGCCATTCCTGCCGCGATCGGCCCCTCGCGATTCGGACGAAGCAAATGAACGAGACCTGGCAGATCGGCAAGCACGAGACCCGCAGCGAAAATGGCCTGGTCGCCTGCCAGAACTGGCGAGCGGCCGAGGCTGGCGCGGCGGTGTTGTCCAGGGGCGGCAATGCCGTCGACGCGGCGGTGACGACGGCACTTGTGCTCAGCGTTGTCGAGCCGTGGCTGTCGGGCATCGGCGGCGGCGGCTTCATGGTCCGGGGTGACAAGAGCGGCTCCGTCGACGTTCTTGATTTCAACGTCATCTCGCCGGCGGCCCTCGATCCCGCCGCTTATCCACTTGTTCCCGGCCGGGACGGCGACTGGTTCGATTGGCCGTCCGTCGAAGGCGACCGCAACCTGATTGGTTACGGGTCCATATGCGTGCCGGGCGCCATCGCCGGCTTTGCCGAAGCCGTCTCCCGCTTCGGAACGATCTCTTGGGCCGAGGCATTGGCACCGGCGATCGAACAGGCGCATCGCGGCCTGCAGCTCGATTGGTATGCCGCCCTGGCGCTTGCGATCGACGGCGCCAATCTCGCGCAGTTTCCGGCAGCCTCCGAACTGTTCCTGCACAACGGCCGCGCCCCGCGCGTGCCCGAGGGTGGCCGAACCGCGTTCCTGCCGATGACGGCAAAAGCGAGGACCCTGGAAAGGCTCGCTGAGGCTGGCGCACGCGACTTTTATGAAGGAGAAATCGCCAATCTCCTGGTCGATGGCCTGTCGTCGGGCGGATCGACACTTTCAAGACAGGATCTCGCTGCCTACGCGCCACGCTGGCTGACGCCGCTGACGCAGGAATACAAGGATCTTGTCATCCACGCCGTACCCGGCCTGTCGGGAGGGCCGACGCTTTGTGCGGCCATGGCCGAACTCGATCGCAGCTTGCCGGCGGATAGCCCCCTCAGCGGCGAGGCCGCCCTAGCCTTTGCGCGCGCGATCCGTACTGCCAGCGAATATCGCCTGAAGCATCTCGGACATGCCGCCGGCGAAAGCTGCACGAGCCATATCAGCGTGGTGGATCGCGACGGCACCATGGTCGCGCTCACCAATACCCTGCTGTCGCGCTTCGGCTCGAAGGTGGTGGTACGCGAGACCGGTTTTGCCCTCAACAACGGCATGATGTGGTTCGATCCGCGGCCGGGTCAGCCCAATTCCATAGCGCCGGCCAGCAGGCCGCTCGCCAACATGTCTCCGATCATCGCCACGCGGAATGGGATACCCGAACTCGCGCTCGGCGCTGCCGGCGGCCGGCAGATCGTTCCCGCCGTCGCACAGATCCTTGCCTATGTTGCCACCTACGGCCTGTCGCTGGAGGAAGCGCTGCTGAGCCCGCGGATTGATGCCAGCGGCACGACGATTCACGTCAACCGCACGGCAGCACCCGATGTGGCCGCAGCCGTCGCCTCGGAATTCAAGATCAACCTGATCGAGGATACGCTCTACCCTGTCAATTTTGCGGTGCCTTCGGCGGTTCTGCGGCGGGACGGCGTCAATACCGGCATGGTCCACCCCAAAAACCCGTGGGCCGCCGTTCGTGAGGCGAAGCCGACATGACGCAACCCGTCCTCACCGTCGAAGACCTGCACATTTCGATCGGCGATAAGCCCGTCGTCGACGGGGTCGGCTTCTCGGTTGCGGCCGGTGAAATCGTGACATTGGTCGGCGAATCCGGCTGCGGCAAGTCGATGACGGCCTTCTCCGTCATGGGCCTGCTGCCACGTGTTGCGACGCGGAAGAAGGGATCGGTTCGACTGAACGGCCGGGAGCTTACCGGGCTTGACGATGCCGCGCTGAAACGCCTGCGCGGCGACGAAATGGCGATGATCTTTCAGGAGCCCGTCGCCTCGCTCAATCCGCTGATGCCGATCGGCCGGCAGATTGCCGAAAGCCTTGTCGTTCACCGCGGGCTTTCGACGGGCCAGGCGCAGAAGCAGGCGATCGCCATGCTGGAACAAGTGGGGATACCGGAACCCGCCCTGCGGTTCCGCCAGTTTCCATTCGAGCTGTCCGGCGGCATGTGCCAGAGGGCGATGATCGCCATGGCTCTGATCACCGAGCCGCGGCTGCTGATCGCCGACGAACCGACGACGGCGCTCGATGTCACGATCCAAGCTCAGATTCTTGAACTGATGACGCGACTGCGCGCCGAAACCGGCACTGCGATCCTGCTGATCACCCATGATATGGGCGTCGTCGCAGACATCGCCGATCGGGTGGCGGTGATGTACGCCGGCCAGATCGTCGAGGAAGCGCCCGTCGACGCCATTTTCGACAAGCAGCAGCATCCCTACACGCGAATGCTGCTGTCGACCATACCGAGGCTCGACGGCGACGCGAAGACCTTCCTGCCGACGATCAAGGGCACCGTCCCCGATATCGGCAGCTGGCCGGCGGGATGCCGATTTTCCACGCGTTGCCCGCTTGCCGATGACGTCTGCAATCAGCCGCCGCCGCTTGCCGCAGCCGGCATCGATCACCGCGCCGCGTGCTGGCACCAGACATTGATCGGGAGGCTGGCATGACCGCTCCCCTGCTTTCCGTTCGGGATCTTCGCGTGCATTTCCCGATCCGCGGCGGTTTTCTTGGCCGCCCGGTCGGCTGGCTGAAGGCTGTCGACGGCGTCGATCTCGACATCGCGCCGGGAGAAAGCCTTGCGCTCGTCGGTGAATCGGGCTGCGGAAAGTCGACGCTCGGTGCGACGATCCTTGGAATGCAGCGGGCGACATCGGGCAGCATGGTTTTTGAGGGCGAGACCGTGGCGGCCGAAGCCTCGGAGCGCCGGGCCAATCTGTCGCGTGATATACAGATCATTTTTCAGGATCCGCTTTCGGCCCTCAATCCGAAGCTGACGATCGGCGAAAGCATTGCCGAACCACTGATCATCCACAATGTCGGCACCCACGACGAACGCAAACGGCGGGTGGCGGAACTGCTGGATCTCGTCGGGCTCAATCCCGCCCATGCCGATCGCAAGCCGAACGCCTTTTCCGGCGGGCAGCGCCAGCGCATCGTGATTGCCCGCGCCATCGCGCTGCAGCCCAAGCTGCTGATCCTCGACGAGCCGGTTTCGGCCCTCGACGTCTCGATCCGGTCGCAGATCCTGAACCTCTTGCTCGAACTGCAGCAGCGTTTCAGCCTTTCCTATCTTTTCATCTCCCATGATCTGTCGGTCGTGCGGCACTTCGCCGATCGGGTTGCGGTGATGTATCTTGGACGGATCGCGGAGACGGGAGCGACGGCGGATGTCTTTGCTCGTCCGGTCCATCCCTATACCGAAGCGCTGCTGAGCGCCGTGCCCTTGCCCGATCCGCGCGCGCAGCGCCATCGCAAGCGCATCATTCTGCAGGGCGACCTGCCGAGCCCGGCAAATCCGCCCGACGGTTGCCGGTTTTCGACGCGATGCCCGATCGTTCAGCCACTCTGTCGAACGATATCGCCCGAACTCCAGTCGCTTCAGGAGACTGGTCATTCGGCTGCATGCCATGTGAGAGCGCCATCCCGGCTCGAGCATGAGCATTCGTGAAGCAATGCCTATCGACGGCCGGCGTGTCTCCCACCGCCCGCCAATGCCTGCACCCATTCTTTGAAGGAGTAGATGATGATATTACGCAAGCTTCTTGTTTTAACAGCCGCTGTCGGAATGGTCCTGCTTCCCGCCGCCATGACCCAGGCAGCGGAAAAGCCGCAGATCGTAATCGATCTCGTCAACGAACCTTCGACGCTAGATCCGCAATTGCAGTGGAATCCGGACAGCTACTTCGTCTATCGCAATATTTTCGACAATCTGGTCACGCGCGATAACAGCGGCAAGATCGTCCCCGAAATCGCTACATCGTGGAAGAACTTGTCGGACACGAAGATTGCGTTCACGCTCCGTGGCGATGTCACCTTTCACGACGGCACGCCGCTGACCGCGGAAGATGTCGCCTTCAGCATCAACCGGATCATCGACCCGAAGCTGGCAAGCCCGCAGCTCAGCCAATTCGCCAAGATCGCAAAGGCCGAGGTCTCTGGCGATCACGAAGTCACGCTGACGCTGAAGACCGCCTATCCGGCGCTGCTTGCGCAGCTGACCAAGCTCTCCATCGTTCCGGAACATGTCGTGCAGTCAGTCGGCAACCAGGCGTTCAATCTGGCGCCCGTCGGCAGCGGACCCTACAAGTTCGTCAAATGGGATCGCGGCGTGGCTGTGACGCTTGCCCGCAACGAACAGTATTGGGGAAACAAAGGCCCGTTCGAGCAGGCCGTATTCCGCGCCGTCCCGGATGCATCGACCCGATTGGCGGACCTGCAGGCCGGTGTCGCCGATTTCGCGCGTGCCCTGACCTCGGACCAGGCGGCGCAATTGCAGGACTCGCAAAGCGTCAAGGCACTGCCGGTGCTGACCGAAAGAATGGCCTTCATCCGCGTCAATCCCAACAAGCCGCCCTTCGATAATCTGAAGCTGCGCCAAGCGCTCGCCTATGCCATCGACAAGGACGGGATCACCCAAGGTATTCTCGGCGGCTTCGACAAGCCGGTCGCCCAGATGATGACGCCAGCGCATTTCGGCTGGAGCGACAAGGTCACCGGCCTGCCCTACGACCCCGATAAGGCGAAGGCCCTGATCGCCAGTGCCGGCAAGCCGCCGAAGTTCCAGCTCACCATCGGCGCCTTCTTCGACCAGCGCGTCGCCGAAGCCGTTCTCCAGGAATTGCAGGAAGTCGGTTTCGACGTGGAAATCACGCAGGTCGACACGCCGACCTTCCTGCAACTGATCCAAAAGGGACCGAACGACGCTCCGGCTCTGGCGATCAGCACCAATTCCTGCGCCTGCCAGGATGCCGACGGCGTTCTGAACTACCTTTTCCACTCGGGCAGCACCTGGTCGATCAGCACCAGCCCCGATCTGGATGCGCTGCTGGATGAGGCAGGCTCTTCGTCCGACGAGAGCAAGCGGTTGGCGGATTACGAAAAGATCAGCCAGTTCGTCGCCGATCAGATACCGGCCGTGCCGCTCTACCAGATGGATGCGATCTACGGCGCTTCGAAAGCGCTGAACTTCCAGCCGACCCCCAATGAAAGCTTCTTCCTGAACCGGATGAGCTGGGCCAACTGAGGCATAAAACGCTAGTCTTCCGATCTTCTGGACGAGCCAGGTAATCGGCGATTAAACTAAGCGTGAAGGCCCGGCCGGCAAGATCGGGCCTTTTGTTCATCCTATC
>JAGWJK010000056.1 GCA_028865845.1 Rhizobiaceae bacterium | reverse complement strand
GCTGCCGTGTTTGCGAACTGGATGCTGAACGAAGCCGGCCATCCCCGATCTCTTGTCGAAACGGAACCCACGCCATGACGATGGACGTCACCATCTACCACAATCCCGACTGCGGCACTTCGCGCAACACTCTGTCAATGATCCGCAATGCAGGGATTGAACCGACAATCATCGATTACTTAAAAAATCCGCCGAGCCGCACCGAGTTGATGAGAATGATTGCAGACGCAGGCTTGAGTGTCCGCGCGGCGCTTCGCGAGAAGGGGACGCCCTATGCCGAACTCGGCCTCGGAAATCCGGATCTCAGTGACGATCAGTTGCTCGATGCGATGCTGAGGGATCCGATCCTGATCAATCGCCCCTTCGTCATTACGCCCATGGGCACTCGCCTTGCCCGGCCTTCGGAAGTCGTTCTGGATATCCTGCCGGATACCCACAAAGGTCCGTTCTCGAAGGAAGATGGCGAGCAGGTTCTCGATGCCGATGGCAAGCGCCTGGTCTGACTGAAACGGCTCCATCACGCAAAAATGCCGCCCGAAGGCGGCATTTTTATTTGTGCGGCAGATGTAAGTCTCAGACGACTTCGTTGCTTTCGAAGGCGCCGTGGCAGTGCTTGTATTTCTTGCCGGAGCCGCACGGGCAGGTCTCGTTGCGGCCGATGCGGCCCCAGGTCGCCGGGTTCTGCGGATCGCGATTTTCCGGAGCGACGATGGTTTCGCTGACGAGGCTGAGCGGCGCGAATTCGTCTTCGCCGGTCGAGGCGTCGATATGGCGGCCCTGCATCGGCGGCGTCTGCGGTTCCTGCGGCTGCTGGACGAGTTCAACGCGCGAGAGCTGGCCGGTGACGGCCTGGCGAAGATTGTTCAACAGCGAGGTGAAGAGTTCGAAGGCTTCGGCCTTGTATTCCTGCAGCGGGTCGCGCTGGGCATAGCCGCGGAAGCCGATGACGGAACGCAGATGGTCTAGGTTGACGATGTGTTCGCGCCACAGATTGTCCAGCGTCTGCAGGACGATCGAGCGTTCGACATAGGTCATGATCTCGGGGCCGAAACGCTCGGCTTTTTCGTTAGCGGCCTTGTCGACCACGTCGATGATGCGGGCGCGGATATCGTCTTCGGCGATACCCTCTTCCTTCACCCAGTCATGCACCGGCAGGTCCTGGTCGAAGAAATTGGCGATGGCGGCCTTCAGGCCGTCCGCGTCCCACTGTTCGGCATAGGCGCGTTCGGGAATGTGCCTGGAGACCAGATCCTCGACGACCTCGTGGCGCATGTCGCCGACGGTCTCGGACAGGTCCTTTGCTTCCATCAGTTCGACGCGCTGGTCGAAGATGACCTTGCGCTGGTCGTTGAGCACGTCGTCATACTTCAGAACGTTCTTGCGGATGTCGAAGTTGCGGGCTTCGACCTTTTTCTGCGCGCGTTCGACGGCCTTGTTGATCCAGGGGTGGACGATCGCTTCGCCTTCCTTCAGGCCGAGCTTCTGCAGCATGCCGTCCATGCGGTCGGAACCGAAGATGCGCATCAGGTCGTCCTGCAGCGACAGGAAGAACTTGGAGCGGCCTGGGTCGCCCTGACGGCCTGAGCGGCCACGCAACTGGTTGTCGATACGGCGGCTTTCATGGCGCTCGGAAGCGATGACGTAGAGGCCGCCGGCCGCGAGCGACTTCTGCTTCAGTTCCTTGATTTCCTCGGCAATGCGGGCGATGGCGGCATCGCGCTCCGGACCGGGCTCGACCTCGTGCAGGTCGCGTTCGACGCGCATTTCAAGGTTGCCGCCGAGCTGGATGTCGGTACCGCGACCAGCCATGTTGGTGGCGATCGTGACGGCCCCTGGAACGCCGGCCTGGGCGACGATATAGGCTTCCTGCTCGTGATAGCGGGCGTTCAGGACCTGGAAGTTGTCGAAGCCCTGCTTGCGCATGCGGTCAGCGAGAAGTTCCGACTTTTCGATCGACGTGGTGCCGACCAGAACCGGCTGGCCACGCTTGTGGGCCTCCAGGATCTCGTCGATGATCGCCTTGTATTTCTCGTCGTGCGTCCGGTAGACTTCATCGTCTTCGTCGATGCGCTGGACGGGCAGGTTGGTGGGAACTTCGACGACGTCGAGGTTGTAAATATTCCCGAATTCTTCGGCTTCCGTCGATGCCGTACCAGTCATGCCGGCAAGCTTGCCATACATGCGGAAATAGTTCTGGAAGGTGATCTGCGCCAGCGTCTGGTTTTCTGGCTGGATCTGTACCCGCTCCTTGGCTTCCAACGCCTGGTGCTGGCCGTCCGAATAGCGGCGGCCCGGCATCATACGGCCGGTGAATTCGTCGATGATCACGACTTCGCCGTTGCGGACGATGTAGTCCTTGTCGCGCTGGAACAGCTTGTGGGCCTTGAGCGCATTGTTGATGTGGTGGACGATCGCGACGTTCTCGACGTCGTAGAGCGATTCACCCTTCAGCAGGCCGGCTTCGTTGAGCATGTTTTCCAGCTTCTCGGTGCCGTCTTCGGAGAAGTTGGCCGAGCGCTGCTTTTCGTCGATTTCGTAATCTTCCTTCGCGAGCCGCGGAATGAAGGCGTCGATGGTGATGTAGAGATCGGAGCGGTCGTCGAGCGGGCCGGAGATGATTAGCGGCGTGCGGGCTTCGTCGACCAGGATCGAGTCCACTTCGTCGACGATCGCGAAATTGTGACCACGCTGCACCATCTGGGCGCGGTCGTATTTCATATTGTCGCGGAGATAGTCGAAGCCGAGCTCGTTGTTGGTGGCGTAGGTGATGTCGCAGGCATAGGCGTCGCGACGTTCTTCGTCCGAAAGGCCGTGGACGATCACGCCGGTGCGCATGCCCAAGAAGCCGTAGAGGCGGCCCATGGTCGCGCTGTCGCGCTGCGCCAGGTAGTCGTTGACCGTCACGACATGAACGCCCTTGCCGGCAAGCGCGTTCAGATATACCGGCAGCGTGGCGACCAGCGTCTTGCCTTCGCCGGTTTTCATCTCGGCGATGGAATTCTCGTGCAAAATCATGCCGCCGACGAGCTGTACGTCAAAAGGTCGCATGCCGAGAACGCGCCGCGATGCCTCGCGCGCCACGGCAAAGGCCGGAACGAGCAGGTCGTCGAGCGTCTTGCCGTCGGCGAGCTGCTGGCGGAACTCGACCGTCTTGCCGGCCAAGGCTTCGTCCGACAAAGCGCGCATCTGCTCTTCGAGCGCGTTGATCGCGGCGACATTCGGCTGGAATGACCGTACCCTGCGGTCGTTTGACGAGCCAAACAACTTCCGGGCAATTCCACCTAGGCTGACCATCTGACTGGCCCTTTCTGAGATTTCATCCGGGCATTTCCTGCTGTGCCGGTATCCTAAAAAATCGGCACTATACCATGAAATGCCCGGAAACTGTTCTGGACGCGAAGTTGCGTGACAGATAAGAGGGGGGTCGATTGATGTCAACGGGATTGGCCGATACAGAAAGGCCACATTCTGCTGCTGAAGCCTTTTTTCCTGCCGGATTCACAGCTGTTGAGCCGGTCGAGACCACCGAAGGGTTATTTTATGTTGAGCTACAACAAACTTGCTGCGGTTGCGTTCGCAACATTCGTTACCTTCCAGGCGCCAGTATTTGCGGCTGATGCTAACGATCCCGTCGTCGCCAAGGTCGGCGATGTCGAAATTCATCAATCGGAGCTCGATCTGGCAATCGCCAATCTCGATCCCCAGCTGGGTCAGCTTCCGGACGACCAGAAAAAGGTCGCCGCGCTCTCGGCTTCGATCGACGTGAAGCTGCTTGCCAAGGATGCAGCGGCCGAAAAGCTCGACCAGACCCCGGATTTCCAGTCGCACATGGCTTACCTGCGCGACCGCGAACTGCACAACGCCTATTTCAAGGCGCATGTTGCCGACGCGATCACCGACGATGAAGTCAAGGCGCGTTACGACAAGGAAGTCGCCGCCCTGCCGAAGCAGGAAGAAGTGCATGCTCGCCACATCCTCGTGAAGACTGAGGACGAAGCCAAGGAAGTCATCAAGGAACTCGACGCCGGCAAGGATTTCGCCGAACTCGCCAAGGAAAAGTCGACCGACCCGAACAAGGGTGACGGTGGCGATCTCGGCTATTTCGCCCGCGGCCGCATGGTCAAGGAATTCGAAGACGCCGCCTTCGCGCTGCCGGTCGGCACCTACACGAAGACGCCGGTCAAGTCCGATTTCGGCTGGCACGTCATCAAGGTCGAAGACAAGCGCGTTGCCCCGCCACCGCCGTACGATCAGGTCAAGGATCAGGTTCGTCAGCTCGTCATGCGCGACAAGTATCTTGAGCTCCTGAACAAGGCCAAGCAGGAATCGAAGGTCGTCATCAACGACCCGGCGCTGAGCAAGGCCTATGACGACGCACAGAAGCAGCAGGACGCAGCGCCTGGCGAAGACGCGATCGCGCCGGCCGACGGCGGCGATCAGGCCCAGCCGCAGCAGTAAGTCATAACGATCCAAATCATCAGGGCCCGGTTTTCCGGGCCCTTCACTATGAGGTGGTCTCAATGTCCGGTTCCGTTTCTCCGCTTGCTCCCAAATCTTTCGTCTCCATGCCGGCGCTTCGCGGCGTGCGCATGACCACGGCCTCCGCCGGTATCAAGTACAAGAACCGGACCGATGTCCTGCTCATGGTTTTCGACAGGCCGGCTGCCGTTGCAGGCGTCTTCACCCGTTCGAAGTGCCCGTCGGCTCCGGTCGACTTCTGCCGCTCGAACCTCGCTCATGGCAGCGCCCGCGCCGTCGTCGTCAATTCGGGCAATGCCAATGCCTTCACGGGCATGAAGGGGCGGCTCGCGACGGAGCTGACCGCCAAGTCGGCCGCTGCCGCCGTCGGCTGCGGCGAAAATGAAGTTTACCTCGCCTCGACCGGCGTCATCGGCGAGCCTCTGGATGCGACCAAGTTCGCCGGTGTGCTCGACACCATGGCCAAGGACGCGACCAGCGATTTCTGGTTCGAAGCCGCCAAGGCGATCATGACCACGGATACCTATCCGAAGGTCGCTACCCGCAGCGCCGAGATCGGCGGCGTCAAGGTCACGATCAACGGCATCGCCAAGGGCGCCGGCATGATCGCGCCCGATATGGCGACCATGCTCTCCTTCGTCGTTACCGATGCCAATATTTCCTCGTCCGCCCTGCAGGCGCTGCTGTCCGCAGGCGTCGGGCCGAGCTTCAACTCGATGACCGTCGACAGCGATACCTCGACCTCCGATACGCTGATGCTGTTTGCGACGGGTGCGGCCGCCGAAGACGGCCAGGCGCGCATCGAAACCGCCGACGATCCGAAGCTTGCCGCTTTCCGCGAAGCCCTAAACGAGCTGCTGAAGGATCTGGCCATCCAGGTCGTCCGCGACGGCGAAGGCGCCACGAAGATGCTCGAGATCACCGTCACCGGTGCCGAGAACGACGCGGCCGCCAAGCGTATCGCGCTGTCGATCGCCAATTCCCCGCTGGTCAAGACCGCCGCCGCCGGCGAAGATGCCAATTGGGGCCGTGTGGTCATGGCTGTCGGTAAGGCCGGCGAAATGGCCGATCGCGACAAGCTGGCCATCTGGTTCGGCGATGTCCGTGTTGCCGTCGATGGCGAACGCGACCCGTCCTATTCCGAGGAAGCCGCTTCCAATGTGATGAAGAAGCAGGATATTCCCGTGAAGGTCGATCTTGGTCTCGGCAATGGTCGGGCGACGGTCTGGACCTGCGACCTCACCAAGGAATATGTTGCCATCAATGGCGACTACCGGAGCTGATATCCCGCTTATGCATGCCCAGTCCAAGATGAATATCCTGCCCTTGGTGCGCAGGCTTGAAGCCGTCGGCTTTCGAGCATGGCCGGCTTCGTCGATACAGTACGACGGCAGCTGGCAGGTGCGGTTGACGGCCGGTCACCCGTCGAAGCGGCTGAATTGCGTCGTGCCGCTCGATCCTTCCGATCATCGCGATCTGGAAATCCGGCTAGAAAAGGCGCAGCGAAAGTTCGAAGCCTATGGCCGGCCGATGGTCGTGCGCGAGACGCCGCTGGCCTCGCCGATGCTGATCGAGCTGCTGCAAAGCCAGGGCTGGACGCGCTTCGAGGAGAATGTCGTCATGACGGCCAATCTCGTCGACCTCGAACTGCCCGACGCGCTGGACCATCTGCCGAGCCACGATGTCGGCCGGTATGTTGATGCCAGCCTGCTCGTGGATGGCGCGGACCCGCAACTGAAGCCCGCTTTGGCCGAGATCGTCAGCGGCATCAAGCCGCCATCCGGTCTTTTCGTGATCGAGAACGACGAGGCAGGACCCGTCGCAACGACGCTCTGCGTTCAGGATAACGATCTTGCCGGTATCATGTCGGTCGCCGTGTCCGCGCAGCATCGGCGCAAGGGGCTGGCGATCGAGATCCTGACGTCGGCGCTTCGCTGGGCACGCATGCGCAGCGCCAAGACCGCGTGGCTGCAGGTCGGCGCCGACAACGAACCTGCATTGAGGCTCTATGCCCGGTTCGGTTTTCGCGAAGCCTATCGTTACTGCTATTGGCGCTCTTCGGAGGACGCATGAGCGAAGCAGGTCGCAAGATCATTCTCGTCGCCGCTTGCGCGTTGATCGATACGGACGGCCGCATTCTTCTCGCGCAGCGTCCGGAAGGCAAATCGATGGCCGGCCTCTGGGAATTTCCCGGCGGCAAGGTCGAAGCCGGTGAGACGCCGGAGGAAACTTTGGTGCGCGAGCTTGAGGAAGAGCTCGGCATCCTGACCAAGATTCCCTGTCTGGCGCCGCTGACATTCGCAAGCCACACCTACGAGACCTTCCACCTGCTGATGCCTCTTTATATCTGCAGGCGTTATGAAGGCATTCCGCATGGCCGCGAAGGTCAGGCGATCAAATGGGTGCGGCCGAAGGCGTTGCGCGACTATCCCATGCCGCCGGCCGATGAGCCGTTGATCCCATTCCTCCAGGATTTGCTCTAGACTTCCCTGAAACGGAAATTCGATTTTTCAAGCTGGCCGGCAGAATCCGGTGCCGGAGCTGCGTAGGCGAGATTTGGTCTCGGCGCCAATTGCAGCAGCTCGGTCAGCACTTCGGTCTGTTTTGCCGCCTGCAGGCTTATTCTTTCCAGATGCGTCAGCATCGATCCGAAGGCTGCAATCAGAATGCCTGAGATAAATGCGCTGCCGGCAACGCCCAGGAACATTTCCAGCGCCCCTGCGGCCCCTGTCGTAATCCCCAGAACGGCGATCAATACCGCCAAGGCGATGAATGCACTGCCGACGATTTTTAAGAGGGTTGCCATATACGAATCCTCACAACTTATGAGAGATTATTGACCGCGCCGAATATGTCAAGAAGAGCCTTGGGCCTCTAAAAATAAGGTCCGGCCGTCGGATTGGTGACGCCGACCGGTTCGTCACGGCCCGTTCGCGCAGTGCCTGTAAGCGCCTGATCGGCTGGGATGACATCGCGATATGGGCGATATCTCATTCGTGATGGTGACGTTACCGCAAGAGGCGTCTCAAAAGCCAACACCCATCAATATGGTTAATGGCGTTTAATTATATAATATCAAGAAATTAGAGCCTGTTAGGTCTTTTCTTACGACTCGGCGCGTCGCTAATTTACATGTGGATATTAAGGGATCGTTTATGACCTTCTGGCATTCAATGGTCTCAATCAAGCAATTGGTTTGTGTGTTGAAGAAGGCTTGACATTATGGACGACGATTTCTGGAAAGCTGTTCAGGAAAAAGAACAGTCTTACTCCTCGTCGCGCAAGACGGGCGCGCTGAATATCGCTTTGCTGTTCGGGACAGCGGCGGTAGCGCTCTCGCTTATCCTGACGCCGATGCTTTCCGACAAATCGAAATCCAGTGTGCTCGCCAGCGCGCCGGACTACGACAACATAACGACCGGTTCCATTCCGCAGTCGGAAAACGGCAAGCGCTATACCATTCGCCGCAGCGTGCTGCAGCAAGAGCCGGGTTCGGTCTGCATCGTTCAGGGTTACGGCGCCGATAGCGGCTGCTGATCCCAGCATAAATGAGTATGGCCGATCGGGTGTCGCAAATGCGCCGGGTTCGCTCACTTCCAGAGACCAGGAGTTTGAGGCGTATGCGTACCGTAAGGCGTTTTTTCAACGATAGGACCGGCAGCACGGTCATTGAGTACGGCTTGATCGCCGCTCTTATCTCTGTCGCGCTTATCAGCGGTGTCGGCGCCTTCGGCCAAAGCCTCGGCGGTCTGTTCAACAAGGCTGCGGCCTCGATGGACGCGGCAGGCGGCACGAACAGCACCGCTCCTTAATGCTATCCTGAGACTAACCCGTCTCAGGGCGCTTCTGCGCGCCAATGGCTATTGCTTGAGCTTGTGCTCTTCCACCTTGAGCGCATCGGCAAGCCGCGCCTTGGCTGATCCCGGCTGCAACGGTTTCTGCTGGCTTTCATGCGGCGTCCAGCCCGACGCGTAGATGATCGAGAAGGTTGCCCTTATTCTTCCGTCAGGATCCGAATAACGCTCGGCGTAAATTTCGGCTGCGCGCAGGAAAAAGGCCCGCGTCAGCGGCTTGCGGCTGCGGTCGGCGAGGGGGTTGGTCATGCCCATGGCCCGCAGGTCGCGCATCAGCGCAAAAAGATTGTCGTAACGCACAGTATAGGTCTCGGCGTCGATCACCGGCAGGGTGAAGCCGGCGCGCTGCAGGAGGCCGCCGACATCGCGAACGTCGGCGAAGGGGATGACGCGAGGGCTTGCCCCTCCGGTCATCTCGATTTCGGTCGCAAGCAGCACGTCACGGAGTTCCTGCAATGTGCCGAGCCCCGGTATCGCGGCCAGGAACAGACCGTCGGCCTTCAGGGCGCGGCGCACCTGGATGAAGACGCCTGGCGTGTCGTTGGTGACATGCAGGCTAAGGGGAGAGAGAACGAGGTTGACGCTATCGGCTTCAAGCGGCAGTTCTTCCAGCGGCGCCTCGATCAGTTCCTCATTGAGGGCCGCAAAGCCTCTTTCGCTTTCAATACGCTTGATATGGCCGATCTTGCCGGTTGAAAGGGCTGCGCGCGCAGCAATTCCGGTCGCCCCGTGAAGCTCCACCGCCTCGTCGAAATGCCGCTCGATGACGGAAAGCCGCTCGGCCAGCTCCTGCGCGGCAATTTCGAGCAGGAAGGCTGCCTTATGGTCTCCCTGTGCGAGCGCGCGACGCCTGTGGGCGGCGATCAGCGACTGGTCGAAGACGATATCCATTGGCATTTTCCTGCGTTGACGATCCCATCCGGGACATGTTGCCGTTCGATTTTTCCTTTCGCAAACGCGCCAGGAAAATACTAGTGTCAATCATATGGGGATGTTGGGACGGGAAATCATGGTATCGGCATTGCGCGGCGGCCTGGTCAGACCGTGGGTCGCGCTCGCCGACATGATCTACCCTCCGGCCTGCGCCGGCTGCGGGGTTTCGACCGGCACGCATCGCAGCCTCTGTCCGCGCTGCTGGTCCGGCGTCCGCTTCATCGAGCGTCCCTATTGCGAGGTGCTCGGCAGCCCCTTTTCGCACGATCTCGGCCCGGGCATCCTGAGCGCCGAAGCCATTGCCGATCCGCCGGTATTCGATCGGCTCCGTTCGGCGGCGATCCACGATGGCGTCGTGCGCGATCTCGTGCTGTCGCTGAAATATCGCGATCGGACCGATCTTGCGCCGATGATGGCGGGTTGGATGCTGCGTGCGAGCGACGGAACGGTTGCGGCTTGCGACGCCATCCTGCCGATACCGCTGCACCGCGTGAGGCTGTTCTTTCGCAAATACAATCAGGCCGCCGAACTGGCCCGGCATCTCGCGGATCTTTCCGGCAAGCCGCTGCTTCCGGCAACGCTGTTGCGCACCAAGCGAACCACGCAGCAGGTCGGGCTTGGCGCCCGGGCGCGTCAGGACAATGTGCGCGGAGCGTTCGCCATCGCCGACGGTCACGAGAGCAGGATTTTCGGCCGCCGGGTCGTCCTTGTCGACGATGTCTATACGACCGGCGCCACGGTTGCCGCCGCGACGCGGGCGCTGAAAAAAGCCGGTGCCGCGGATGTGACGGTTTTGACCTTTGCAAGGGCGGTCGGCGGTCTTATATGACAGCAAACCTGTCTTTTTCTGGAGTGGATCATGGCATCCGTCGTTATCTATACACGCGAATTCTGCGGCTATTGCTCGCGGGCGAAGTCGTTGCTCGACAGCAAGGGCGTCGATTATGTGGAGCACAACGCCACTTATTCACCGGAGCTGCGTCAGGAGATGATTTCGAAGGCCAACGGCCGTTCGACGTTCCCGCAGATCTTCATCAATGGTGAACATGTCGGCGGATGCGACGACATTCATGCGCTCGATCGGGCTGGCAAGCTCGACCCGCTGCTCGCCGCCTGAAACCTGGATATTTCGGGAGAGAACGATGACCTTCAAAGCCGCTGCCATTCAGATGTGCTCCGGTGTCGATCCGGTAAAAAACGCTGCCGACATGGCGCGGCTGGTGCGCGAGGCGGCGGCGCAGGGCGCGACCTACGTGCAGACGCCGGAAATGACCGGAGCGATCCAGAAGGATCGCCCGGCGCTTCGGGCGGTTTTGCGCGACGAGGCCAATGACATCGTCGTTAAGACCGCCTCCGAGCTTGCTGCGGAACTCGGCATCTACGTGCATGTCGGCTCGACGGCCATTCCTCTCGACGGCGGCAAGATCGCCAATCGGGGCTTTCTCTTCGGCCCTGACGGCAGGCTGCTTGCCCGCTACGACAAGATCCACATGTTCGACGTCGATCTCGACAATGGCGAGAGCTGGCGCGAAAGTGCCGCCTACCAGCCCGGTTCCGAGGCGCGTGTGGTGTCGTTGCCCTTTGCCGAGTTCGGCTTTTCCATTTGTTACGATGTCCGTTTCCCGCAGCTTTATCGTGCTCAGGCTGTCGCCGGCGCCGAGGTGATGACCGTGCCCGCCGCTTTCACCAGGCAGACCGGCGAAGCGCATTGGGAGATCCTGCTGCGTGCCCGGGCCATCGAGAACGGCATGTTCGTCATCGCCGCGGCGCAGGCCGGCAAGCATGAGGACGGCCGCGAAACTTTCGGCCATTCGATGATCATCGATCCCTGGGGCAAAATACTGGCGTCGGCCGGCGGCACCGGCGAGGCTGTTCTCGTGGCCGAGATCGATGTCGCGGCGGTGAAGTCCGCGCATGATAAGATACCCAATCTCAAAAACGCACGTGATTTCTCACTCGAGAAAATCGCGGCGCCGACGTCCGGAGGCGTCGCTGCTTGATCCGTTATTCGCTTCGTTGTGACAACGCCCATGAATTCGAGGGCTGGTTTTCGGAAAGCGCCGATTTCGACCGACAGGTCGCAAGCGGCTTCCTGACCTGCCCTGTCTGCAATTCGGCTGCGATTTCCAAGCTTCTGATGGCGCCGTCGG
>JAGWJK010001044.1 GCA_028865845.1 Rhizobiaceae bacterium | reverse complement strand
TTCTGCCCTGCTCGGACAGGTGACCTATAGTGAAACCGACAAGCGCAAGATGGTGGAACTGCTGATTGCGCTCGGTCTCGAAAAGAGCGACATCGGCCCCTTCGTTCTGCTGCGGCGCAATCGCGGCGCGCTGCTCAGAAGGCCGCAGGCGGGTGGCCTCATCATCGTCGCCAATGGCCGCGCCGATTGGGTCGGTTCGCTGGAGCTTCGCGAGGAGCCGGTCGACGAGGAGGCGATGCGCAACACCGCCCGCGTGATGAACGATGTCGGCGCCGATGTAATGGGCATCATCGAAGTCGAAAGCCGGCCGGTGCTGGCATCCTTCAATTCGCTGATACTGCCGACGCAGGGCGGCACGCCCTTTACCCATGTCATGGTCATCGACGGCAACGACGAGCGCGGCATCGATGTTGGTCTGGTGACCCGCCAAGGCTTTCCCATCGGTTTCATGCGCAGCCATGTCGACGACCGGCTGGACGACGGTTCGCTGGTGTTTTCGCGCGATTGTGCCGAATATCGCGTGACGACGCCGGTCGGCGCGACGCTCGTTGTGCTGGTCAACCATTTCAAGAGCAAGGGTTACGGCGGCGTCCAGGCTTCCGACGCCCGTCGGCGTGCGCAGGCAAGACGGGCTCGCGAGATTTACGAGGCCCTCCTCGAGGAGGGCCTCGGCTATGTCGCCTTGATCGGTGATCTCAACGACTTCCCCGACAGCCAGCCGCTGAAGCCGCTGACCACAAGCACGTTGAAGGATGCCTTCACCCATCCGGATTTCGACGATGGCGGATATCCCGGCACTTACGGCCTGTGCAATGCCACGAACAAGATCGACTATCTCTTCCTGTCGCCGGACTTGTTCGGCAAGGTTCAGCGGGGCGGTGTCTTCCGCCGAGGGCTTTGGCCGGGATCGCGGCCGAAGCGCTGGGAGGTCTATCCGGAATTGACGGTCGAAAAGCAGGGGGCGTCGGATCACGCCGCCGTGTGGGTTGACCTCGATATCTGAGGAGCGAAGGACCTATCCCGCCACGGGTATGGGATAGGTCTCGCGATGACATCTTGGACCGGGGTCGGTTTCCGTTAAGCCCACTCGCCCTTGCGCATGACTGGAACGCGCGAACCGTCGGCCTTGATGCCGTCGATATCGACCTTGTCGGACCCGATCATCCAGTCGATATGGATGAGGCTGGAATTTCCGCCCTGCGCCTTGATCTCTTCCTGGCTCAACGACGCACCGTTGACGAAGCACTTCGAATAGCACTGGCCAAGCGCGATGTGGCAGGAAGCATTTTCGTCGAAAAGGGTATTGTAGAACAGGATGCCGCTTGCCGAGATCGGCGAGGAATGCGGCACCAGCGCGACTTCGCCGAGGCGGCGTGCGCCTTCGTCGGTATCCAGCACCTTGTTCAGCACTTCCTCGCCGCGCGTAGCCTTGGCCTCAACGATCCGGCCGCCTTCGAAGCGCACCTGGATGTTGTCGATCAGCGTGCCTTGGTGCGACAGCGGCTTGGTTGAGGACACATGCCCTTCGACACGCAGCGCATGCGGCGTCGTGAAGACCTCTTCGGTCGGGATGTTCGGATTGCAGGTAACGCCGTTCTTGGCGATAGAGGCGCCGCCATGCCATTCGTGACCGTCCGCAAGGCCGACCTTGAGGTCGGTGCCCGGCCCCTGGAAATGCAGCGTCGCGAAGCGATGCTCGTTCATCCAGGCGGAACACTTGTGCAGATTGGCATTGTGCTCGGCCCAGGCCGCGATCGGATCGGCGACGTCGACGCGCGACGCGGCAAAAATCGCCTTGGAGAGCTTGGCAACCGCGATCATCTCGGGATCGTCCGGGAACACCAGCTTGGCCCAGGATGGATTGGGATAGGAAACGATGTTCCAGTTGATGTCGAAATTCGAGATCTTTTCGAGAGCCGGCTTGTAGGCGGCCGAATTGGCGCGGTTGGCGCGCGCAACCTTGGCCGGATCCTGACCCGACAACATCATTGGATTGTCGCCGGAGATCGCCAGTCGTGCCGCATTGTTGGCGAAGGCCTTGGCCATGCCCTCGTAAAGCCAGCCGGAGGCGCGGTCGAAGCTTTCGTCGTTGGCATATTCGTAGCGCGCCAGCGTCGATTCCTCGTCGGAATAAAAGGCGGTGACCAGACCGGCGCCCGCCTTGTAGGCTTCGCGGGTGATCAGTCGCACCAGCGGCATGGCGACCACGGGCGCCGTGACGACGAGATCCTGGCCCTTCTGCAGTTGCAGCCCGACCTTGACGGCCACCTCGGCAAGCTTCTCCAGTTTGACGGGATCGACGGGATGATGGTTGGTGGACGTCATGACAAAACCTGCGTGCTGAGGATCGGAAGAACGGCTCCCAGCCTTAGACCGGTTTGCGG
>JAGWJK010001043.1 GCA_028865845.1 Rhizobiaceae bacterium | reverse complement strand
TGCCAGCGGATCGTCGATCTGGAAAACGAGGCGGACGATATTACGCGGGAAGTGCTGCTGGCGGTGCGGCGCAGCTTCATAACCCCTTTCGACCGCGGCGATATCAAGGATCTCATCATGTCGATGGATGACGCCATCGACATGATGCACAAGACGGTCAAGACCATCAGGCTGTTCGAGCAGAACAGCTTCGACCCCGGCATGCAGGAAATGGGCGGCGTTATCGTCCAGACGGCAAAACTGGTTGCGGACGCCGTCCCTCTGCTCGATCGCATCGGCGCCAATGCGCAACGTCTCGGCAGCCTGACCGAGGAAGTGGTAAAGGTCGAAGGTCGCTCGGACGAACTGCATGATCTAGGGCTGAAGGATCTGTTTCGCCGGCACGGCGGGAGCAATCCAATGGCCTATATCATCGGCAGCGAGATCTACGGGGAATTGGAGAAGGTCGTCGACCGCTTCGAGGACGTCGCCAACGAGATCAACGGCATCGTGATCGAGAACGTCTGATGGACGCATCTCTTGCTTTGCCGCTGCTGATCGGGCTGATTGCCGTAGCGCTTTTCTTCGACTTCCTGAACGGACTCCACGATGCGGCGAACTCGATTGCGACGATCGTGTCGACCCGCGTTCTCAGGCCGCAATATGCCGTCGCCTGGGCGGCATTCTTTAATTTCATCGCCTTCCTGTTTTTCGGTCTGAATGTCGCCGAAACCCTCGGCACCGGCATTATCGATCCCGGCATCGTGACGCCGCATGTGATCTTTGCCGCACTGATGGGCGCGATCGTCTGGAACATCGTCACCTGGATATTTGGCATACCCTCGAGTTCCTCGCACGCGCTGGTGGGAGGATTGGTGGGCGCCGGCGTGGCGAAGAGCGGAATAAGCGCCATCGTCTGGGGAGGATTGCTGAAGACCAGCGGCGCGATCGTGCTTTCGCCACTGCTCGGCTTTGTGCTCGCGTTGTTTCTCATCCTTTGCGTGACCTGGATCTTCGTCCGGCAGACGCCCTTTGCCGTCGACAGCACGTTTCGCGTGCTCCAGTTCGGGTCCGCCTCTCTCTATTCATTGGGACATGGTGGCAACGACGCGCAGAAAACAATGGGGATCATTGCCGTGCTTCTTTATTCCCAGGGCTATGGCGGCGGGACGTTTCATGTGCCGCTCTGGGTCGTGCTTTCCTGTCAATCGGCGATGGCGCTCGGCACCTTGTTCGGCGGCTGGCGGATCGTGCACACGATGGGCTCGAAGATCACGCGGCTGAATCCGATGCAGGGTTTCTGCGCCGAGACAGGCGGCGCATTGACGCTATTTCTGGCGACCTGGCTCGGCATCCCGGTTTCGACCACCCACACGATTACCGGCGCGATCATCGGCGTCGGCGCCGCACGGCGCGTCTCTGCGGTGCGTTGGGGACTGGCAGGCAATATCGTGATTGCCTGGGTGATAACCCTCCCGGCCGCAGCAGCCATCGCGTGGCTGACTTACGAGATGGCGAGCTTAGTCGGATAATAGACCCAGACGGCCGGGAATCCGTGTCGGTGCATCCGAACAAGCGCAGGCATATACAAACCCGCGCCTCTTCTTCATGGGCTAAACAGGAATCTCGAAAAGTCCCTGCATCGCGCGGTCCGCGGCGCCGAACCAACGCCGCGGGTCTCGCGATTATGCCAGGCTCTTGCCGAACCGCTCCACGCTCGATGCAAGCGGGGTCGTGCTTGCTCCGGGCTGCTCGGGACGCCGGAAGATGCCATTGACGACATTGGCAGGCTCGGCGAAGTGATCCTTGATCCAGGGAATATACTCAAGGATCGTCGAAGCGGGATGCCAGTAGCTTAGATGCACATGCACCTGGCTCATTTCGCCGGCATGCGGCACGACCGGGAGACGGTGCGCGAGCGCGAGGTCCGCCACCTGAATATATTCGGTGACACCACCGAGGCGCGTCACGTCGGGCTGCACGTAAGCTACAGCCCCCGCGTCCACGAAGGCGCGGAAAGCGTCCAGCGTATAGAGTTGTTCGCCGAGTGCGATGGGGATCGACGTACTGCGGGCAAGCGCAGCATGCCCCCCGACATTGTCATACCACATGGGCTCTTCGAACCAGTAGATGTCGAGATCGCGGGCAAGCGCGCAGAAACGCTTGCAGGTCGGCAGGTCCCATTTGCCGTTGCCGTCGATGGCGATCCTGACCTTCGATCCCAGGCGCTTGCGTACGGCGGAAAGACGCGCGACGTCGATATTCGGATCGTCGTGTCCCACCTTGATCTTGATGCGGGTGAACCCTTCCTCCTCGACAGCCTTGACCGAGCCCTTCAGCAATGTGTCGAGATCGAAAGAAAGCCAGCCGATGTCCGTGTTGTAGGCCTCCAGCGCATCGGTCCGGGCA
>JAGWJK010001042.1 GCA_028865845.1 Rhizobiaceae bacterium | reverse complement strand
ATCGACCTTGACGACGGCAAGCGCCGGCCAGACACCCAGATCGAGAAAGCACTTGTACATGTTCATCGGCGTCGGGCGGCCTTGCGGCAGATCTCCCGCGCAGACGAGATTGTCGACCTCATACCCTTGAGCCTTGGCAAGCGGCAGCACACGCTCCATGATCGAACGGGTATAGCCGGTGGTGGAGCCGATCTTCAGACCGCGCTGTCTCAAGGCATTGACCACATCGACGGTGCCGGGAACGAGTTCGGCGAACTTATGCACCACGTCTTCATTCATCGGCACGAAGACCTCATAGACGGCATCGACGTCCTTGCCTGACGGCGGCTGACCATGGTGCTGTGCCCAGGCATCACGAATACGCGGCTGACGCAGCATGGCATCGATGTGGTCCCATTTCGGCCGCCCCATCGGCTCTCTGGCTTCGGCGATGGTCACATTGATACCGAAACGGGCGAAGGCTTCGACGAAAACACCCATCGGCGCAAAGGATCCGAAATCGATCGTCGTGCCGGCCCAATCGAAAATAACAGCTCTCAACTCGGTCATCTTTATACCTCTTGGGGAACCGGAATGGATGAATAGAGATCGTCGACGACTTGTTCGCCGAGCGCAAAGCCAGTCGAAGCACCGGTACCGCCGGTCACCATGACAAGCCGAATGTTGTCCGCCGGTCGCTCTACGAGCACCGTTCGCGTGGACGAGGAGGCGTAGGTTCCGATCCAGCGATTGACGACATGACGCCCCGGGCAATCGAAAACACGATCGAATTCAGCGAGGATGAGCGCGTCGAAGCGTTCCGTGGCAAAGGGCTGCTGTGCATTTCCGTAGACATGGCTATCACCGACGACAAGCGAGCCGTCGGCAGACTGAACGGCGATCAGATGAATGCCCGCCGCGCGACTTTCCGCCTCTTCCGTGTCCAGTCGCTGACCGAGAGCCTTCGCTTCCGCAAGGGCCGAGAAGCCTTCGTAGCGTGCAAGGCTCGTGTCGGACATCACGGCGGCGCCAAAGCGCGTCGGATGACCTGGCGAAACTCGGAGCATCTGCAGCGTACAAATGCTCAAGCCATGAGGTGCGATGACGTCAGGAAACAACGTCGAGAAGTCGTCGCCCGGGCAGACAACCACGGCTTCGGCTTCGATTGTTCCGCGGCTCGTTTCGATACGCGTTCCATCGATTGAGTTCACGGCGGTGTTCCATCGGAATTCCGTGTGATGTCTTTGCTCGAGCCAGGCGGCAAGCTTTGGCAATGCCTCGGAAGATTCGACGCGCAATTCATGAGGGCTGTAAAGCGTGGAACAGACGGAACCGAGCCGCAGCGCCGGTACGATTTCGGCGGCCTCGCTCGATGTGATCAGTCGGCACTGTTCGCCCATTTCGGTTTCCAGAAAGGCATCCAGAACGGCAGCGGCCTCTTCACGTCGAGCCGGCATGACAAGGCCGCGATGAATGACCGAAATGCCGGCCTCGTCGACAATCTCAGCCCAGATGTCACGTGCGCGCCTTGCCCGCGCCCAATGGGCACCGGCGCGCTGGCCACTGATCGTGACAAAGCCAAAATTGCGGATCGAAGCGCCAACCGCCCTGGAGTTACGCTCGATGACAACGACTTTCTTGCCTTTGCGGACGGCAGCAAGCGCCACCCCAAGGCCAACTATTCCGGCTCCAACCACTGCCAGATCGTATCCTGCGGTCATATACTTCCCCACTATCCCTTAACGCGCCAACGAAGCTGCCGATAAACGCACTGTCCAAACGCACCATTCCACATTGGAGGGATAGTAGAATTATATGACAGGATTATAACTTTTATAAAATTATATACGATGCCTATATTCAAACGAACGGCAGATCGCCGTCCACTTCGGCTATATGCTCTTGGGCGACATCGAAGAATGCCTGGACAGCCGCGTGATCGCGGCATTCCGGCAAGGTGACCAGATAATGGCCGATCGCCAGCTCCGGCGAAACCAGCGGAACGACATCGATGTGATCGTCAGGGCTGACTTCCCCTTCGATCGAGACCGCGAGGCCTATTCCGGCGGCGGCGGCGGCATAGGCAACATCCAGCGTCGCAACCTCGAGGACGGGTTTCACGCGAATGCCCTGCTTGACGGCTGCATCCTCGAAAAGCGTTCGGGTGCCGGATGCCTTATTCCACAGAACCATGTCGCGGCCGTCGAGATCGGCAAGCGTCAGCTTGCCGTTCGCCAGCAGCGGATCGCCTTTCCGCCCGTAAATGGCGACACGGGACTGATGCAGCCGCAGAGACGAAAAACGGCTGTCGGGCGCCACCTGCGAGATGGCGGCGACGTCAAGCTCGCCGCGAACCACGGCGTCGGCCAGATCCAGCGAGGGACCGCCGCGGGTCGTCAAACGCAGCGATGGAAA
>JAGWJK010001041.1 GCA_028865845.1 Rhizobiaceae bacterium | reverse complement strand
GGTTTTATTCGCCTGGTCGAGTGCGAGGATCACCGAACGAACGAGAATGAGCAGCCCGTTGCGATCCATATGGACGGGCCTGGCCGCCGAAGTTTGCTGCTGTTGCTGATCGGGCTGTTGCGCATCCTGGGCATGGGCAAATCCCATGAAACCGATCTGACCGGCTGAAAGAACAAGAGCAAACGCAAGTGAAATGCCACGGGGACAAAAGGGTCGGCGCGAACCGCCACGCCTATGTGGGACTTGCAATCAGGGCCTCCAGCAAACCGACTCACTCTTATGAATTTATATTCTAACGTACGCATACATGACCTTGCTTGGCAAGCGCACGGCGGCATAGCCGGAGCGTGGCTTGCGCCGCGATGCGGAAGTGCTAAAATACCGACGATGCTTCTGTAAGCCTCTGTGACGGCTCCCTTTTTCGGCACGAGCCTGAAGCATCGGGGAAACATGGATACACCGAACGCCTCGACTTCCCAATACGGCGCGGAACCGGGATTGCGCTTCGCCATCAAGCTTGATGGTCGCGGCGGCTGTGCGCAGTTGGACATGGCCCGGCTTTGCGCCTCGAAGGCCGACGGCGGCATCATGTGGCTGCATTTCGAACGCGATCATCCCGCCGCTGCCGATTGGGTAACCCGCGAGAGCGGCTTCGATCCCTTCGTCGTCGAAGCACTACTGGAGGAGGATTCACGCCCGCGGGTCGAGCCCGTCGACGACGGATTGCTGATCATCCTGCGCGGCGTCTGTGCCGCACCGCCCGAGGAGGCGGGTGAGAAGCCTGATGATATCGATCTCGTGCCGCTGCATCTCTGGGTCGACAGCAACCGCATCGTTTCACTGCGCGATAGCGGCCACTATATCACCGCGCTGCGCGATATCCGCATTTCGCTCGACAAGGGCAAAGGCCCGCAGCGCACCGGCGATCTGCTGGCGCTGATCGGCGACAAGCTGGTGCGCGACCTCGAACCCGTGCTCGACGGCATGGATGAGGAGGTCGATACGCTCGACGAGATGATCTTCCACGGCAATGCCAGCGAAGTACGGGAACGCCTGAAATTGCTGCGGCGGCGGGCCGTGCAGCTTCGCCGCTATCTCGCCCCTCAGCGTGATGCGCTGAACCGCATCGAACATGACGACGCACCATGGCTTGCCGAGCGCGATAAGCTGCGCCTGCGCGAAGTCATCGACAAGCTGATGCGCTATATCGAATACCTGGACGCCATTCGCGACCGCACCGGCATCCTGCACGACGACCTTTCGACCGTCATCAGCGAACGCATAGCACGCAATTCAAATCGCCTCGCGGCCCTCGCAGCGCTGCTGCTGCCGCCGAGCGTCGTGGCCGGCCTCTTCGGGATGAATGTCGGCGGCATCCCCGGCGTCAACGACACTTGGGCCTTCGTCATCATCGTCATCTTCGTGACGATATCCTCGGTCGCCACGCTCTGGGTGTTGCGCCGCATCAACTGGCTCTGACGAGGCAAGCGGCAGACTGAATAGCGATGGGCATGGAGTACGAAAGCCGCCATCCCTCGCCTTCATCGACACCTTATTGCGGGGTTGCAGCCGGCAGCGTGGTTTTCAGCGTCGTCGTGGGTTTCGGCTTCGGCTTGGCGGCCGGCGGCTTCTTCGCCGGGGCCTGGGCTTCTGTAACAGGCGGCTTGGCGGCAGGCTGGGCATCCGCAACGGGCTTGGCAGCGGCCGGAGCCGACTTCTGCATTTCGGCAAGCGCATTGCCGAGACCCTTCAACGAAAACTGCACGCTGACCTTCTGGCCGTTCATCAACTGCAGAGCGCCCTGCCCGTTGGTACCTTTCTGCAGCGCATCGATCATCTTGCCGTCAAGCTTCTGCTGCGACCAGCAGCCGGCCTGATTGCAATTGCGATAAGTCATGGCGATGACCGGCTTGTTGTCGACGCCGATGCCGAGACCAGCGGGCAGAAAAATGTTCAGCGGCACCAGTGCCGTCAGCATCAGGTCGCTGCTGCCCGGAACCTGGGCAAAGGCGAGCGTCAGCACGCTGACATTCTGGTCGCCCTGCTTGACGTTGACGATCTGCGCCACCTCGCAGCTCGTCGTGACGCTACCGTCGGCGCCCTTGATATCGACGCAGCGATAATACCAGTCGTCATATTGCAGCACACGGGCCTGCTGCGGCTGTTGGGCGGGTGCGGCCTGCTGCTGGGAACCGGCTGCGGCAGCGGGTTGCGTGCCGTCTGTTGCAGGCGTCTGCGTTGCGGGGGCTTGGGTTTGAGCGTCCTGTGCCAGACCGATCGAAGAATAGAAGATCGACGAGGCCAGAAGCACGGATGCGGCCAGTTTTGCCGGAATATTGCCGATCGAATTCTTTAACGCCATTCACGCCTCCCCTTCAGCAAGTCAAATCCTTGC
>JAGWJK010001040.1 GCA_028865845.1 Rhizobiaceae bacterium | reverse complement strand
CCCTTTTCGCCTCTCCGCCGACCTTGTGCATGTTGGCGATCAGGTTTTCATCCGGACGCTCCAGCCGGATGCCGTCGCCTGTTCGCGTCAGGGTCATCAGTCGCGAGCGAGCCGTGGCTTCGTCTTCGAGCTCCAGGACATCGGCCGCCGTCGCAAAACGCGCCTTGATCTTGCCGGCGCCCGCCATGCTCACCGTCAAGGATAGCTTCGTATCGTCGTCCAAATAGTTTCCGAGCCATGACGGATCGATCGCGATCTGCTTGGGTTGCGAAGGCCTGATGCCGAGCGCGGCTGCGGTGATCTTGTCGGCGGCTTCGGGTGCGGAAACTTCGTGGTTGAACATGACGACCACGGAAAGACGTTCGGAGGGGGCATATCGCCGTTGCAGGCGCCATCCGCGCAAAGCGCCGCCGTGACCGGTCATGGCAACGCCATGGAAATTGATGTGCCGCAAGCCAAAGCTGTAGCATGCGGGCCTGCCGTCGGAGAACGTTGTCGCTTTGGCTATGCGGCCGTAGACGCTGTTTTCGTCGTCGCGTGTCGCGTCCACGAAACGCTCCCAGGCGATCATGTCTTCCAGCGATGCATTGACGCCGGAATCGCCCGACAGGTGGATCTTATTGATGGCCGGGAAATGGCCGGTCGCCATGCTGCCCTCATACCCTACGGCATCTCCCGGGAATTCGCTGGATTCCTCGCACCATTGCGCCGTCTTCATTTGCGCCCGCGCGAAAATCCGCTCCTTGACCCATTCGCCCAACGGCCGCCCGGTGTGTTCCGCCACGAGGTCCGAGAGGATACGGAAATTTCCGTTGGCGTAGGAATATTGCGAACCGGGAGCGAAATGCGTCGTGCGCGCCTGGGAGAGAAGCCGCTTGCCATCTTCCGCCCGGCATTCCCCCTGCGGCGAGGCGCCGGACAAAACCGTCAGCGCCCAATAGTCGCGTAAACCCGATTGGTTGTTGCAGAGATCCGCAGCGCGGGGCACCGCACCTTCGACCAGCGGCAGATACCGCCGAACCGCCTCGTCGAGCACGGCAGGATCGCCCAACACGTCCAGGAGGGCGGCGCATGTGAATTCCTTGCTGATGGAGCACATCGGCATCAGCGTCTCCACTGTCATCGGGATATGTCGTTCCAGATCGGCATAGCCCCAGGCGTGGCGTGCGAGAACCTCGCCGTTCTTCAGGACCGCGAATGCTCCGCCCGGACCGCGATATTCGGAGGGAATGGAGCTTAGGACCTCGTCGAGAACAGTATTTCCGGTGTTGAACATCATCGGCCTCAAATCGGTGGTTATAATCGGTTTTCTTACTGCGATGCGTGTCTAGCGCGCCGCAAAGTGACACGATGCGGAGTGGGTCCCGCTAAGAGCCGCCATCGGCGGTTCGGTTTCGCAAATGGCTTGGGCGACGGGGCAGCGGGTGCGGAAGCGACACCCGGACGGAATGGCGAACGGGCTCGGCACCTCGCCTTGCAGGACCGGCGGCCTGTTGCGCTTCTCGGGGACCAGGCGCGGCATCGCTTTCAGCAGGCTGACCGTGTACGGGTGCTTCGGCGAGGAGAATATCTCTTCGGTCGTGCCGACTTCCATTACGTGCCCAAGGTACATGACAGCGACGCGGTCCGAGATATGCCTGACCACGCCGAGTTCATGCGCGATGAACAGCATGGTGAGGCCGAGCTGGCTGCGCAGGTCCTCGAGCAGATTGAGAACCTGGGCCTGGATCGAGACATCGAGAGCGGCCACGGGCTCATCGAGAACGAGCACTGAAGGCCGGACCGCCAGTGCCCTCGCCAGGCCCACACGCTGCCGTTGGCCTCCGGAGAGACCGCGCGGACGGCGCTCGGCAAGGGTTGGCGACAGCCCCACCAACGACATGAGCCGGGACACTTCCTCCCGTACGTTCTCCGGCGGGACGATTGCGTGAAAAGACAAGACTTCGGCGAGCGTCTGCCGGACTGTGCGCCTGGGATTGAGGGATCCATAAGGGTCCTGGAAAACCATCTGGATCTTGCGCGGCAACTGCTTTTTCTGCTGATCCGTCAGTGTCGCCAGGTCGTCGCCGTCGAGCAGCATCCTGCCGTCGAAAGGTCTGTTGAGACCGAGCAGGGTTCGGCCGACCGTCGTCTTGCCACTGCCGCTTTCGCCGACAAGCCCGAGCGTCTCACCCGGGGCAATTTCAAAGCTCACCTTGTCGACGGCGCGCACCCTACCCGGCTGTTCGCCCCTTAGCATGGAGGCGATCGTGTGATTTCCGCGAAACTCGACGGAAAGCCGATCCACGGCAAGCCGCGCGACGGTCTTTGCGGGTTTCGTTGCGGCATCGTGCATGTCTTCGGCATCCTTAAAACCGTGCGCGACGGTCGCCACCCTGTTCCGATCTGTAACCACCA
>JAGWJK010001039.1 GCA_028865845.1 Rhizobiaceae bacterium | reverse complement strand
TTGGCGGCAGCACATGAAGGAAAGGTACGTGTTTATGAAATACAGATTCGTCCTGCACGATGTCGCTCGATTTCCGATCGTGATTTTTCGCTCGGAGTTGGCTCAGGGCGGCTTCGCGGCTGCGTGGATGCGGGAGATGGATGCCCTTCTGGAAGGCGGGCAGCCCTTCGTCATCATCTCGGATGCGCCTTCGCGGACCGAAGACCATGAGGACTTCCGCGCTCGCGGCGTTTGGCTGAAGGCCAACAAGGACAAGCTCGCCATTTACTGCAAAGCATTGATCCATATCGAGCCAGATGCTGAGCGCCGTGAAGCGCTGTCGGCGATGGTGGTCGGCTTCGCCAGGGCCTTTGGTGTTGCCCAGTTGGTCGCCGGAGACGAAGCCACGGCCGAACATCTCGCCACCTCGGTCCTGTCAGCTGTTATTCCCTAGGCGAACGACGGGCCGGCATACCGGATAGCCGCCAATGAGGTGCCCGCCCAGACACGTCGGACATCCGCAGATCGCGTCATTTTTTGCGGCCCGCCGTGCCCGCAGCCCTCGCCTCGGCCACTTTCTGGGAGGATGCCGGCGCGGCGACGGATGAGCGCTTCACAAGCGAGCATTCCAGTTTGGTGACCTGGTACCGGTGTTCGCGGGGAGACATCTGCGTGTCGAGATGTTCGATCGCCCATTGGCCCATCGCCATGTGCGGCAGCACCGACGTGGTCAGAGGTGGGACAAGATGCCGGGAGATTTCTTCGTCGTCGTAGCCGACGACCGACATGTCTTCCGGTATGCGCAGGCCCGCCTCTTTCAGAGCTTCGTAGCATCCGATCGCCGTACGGTCGTTCTGGCAAAAGATTGCCGTCGGAGGCTCGGGAAGGGCGAGTAGTTTCATCGTCGCGGAATATCCGGCACTTGCCGACCAATCGCCCTCGACGACAAGTTCGGGATCGAAGGGGATATCGGCTGTCGCGAGCGCCCGCCGATATCCCGTGAGCCGGTCTTGCGCCGCCTGCATCCAGGGTTCGCCGGTGATCGTTGCGATGCGGTGGTGGCCGTGCGCGATCAAATGCTTGGTGGAGGTCTGTCCGCCGGCGATTTCGCTAGGGACGACCGCGGGAAATGCATAATCCGTTGTGTAGCAATTGAGCAGGATGACCGGAATGTTGAGCGCGTAGAAATATTCCGGCATTTCCACCTCGCGGGTGAAAATCGTCATGTAGATCAACGCCGAAATGCCGCTGCCGGTCAATGCCTTGATCGCCCGCGGCTCCATGACCGGATCGTTCATGGTCTGGGCGACGAGCAGGACATTGCCGGCATTCCACGACGCCTGGCGCGCACCTTCGATGGCGACCACCGCTTCGGGGCTGGTCGCCAGCTGGTCGACAGCAAAGCCGATCACACCATCGAGCTTCGAAGAAGAGGCAAGTCCCGGCGGCGTCGAAAAGACCGGCGCGACGTAACCGAGTTCGCGGGCTGCCTCGAGAACCCGGTCGCGCGTCTGCTGCGAAAGCCGCGTCCCTGGCGTATTGTTCAGCACGAACGAGACCGCCGCCTGCGAGCATCCGGCAGCCTTGGCTATATCCGTCATCGTCACGCGGTTGGCGAGACGGCGGCCCTTGCGTTTCGGCGTCCTGTTTGTGTCGGACATGTCGTCGCTGTTCGTGGCCGTCGTCCTCTTCATGATTGCCGTGTCCCCTTGCAGCCGGCGCACCGGCTGCTTCATCCCTTAGCTAATCTTTATTAGCATCAATCGAAACCGGAGAGCAACCACTGGCGAAATAATTAGCAAAAAATGCACGGGACAGGATATTTTTTATTTTTAGCTTATTTTATAAGCATATCAGTCTCAGGAAATGCCGGGTTTGCGGCGCTAATGAGATTTGCTAATTCTATTTACTAATCGAAATTAGTCGTATACCGTTGCGCTCGTGGTTGGAGGTCATGCCTGTCCCGCTGGTCGGGAAGCCCTTGGAGGGGGTTGGCATCACTGGCCGGTCGCGATTTGCAACTAGACCCAGGCAATGGGACTACGGGAGGTGTTTTATGAAATATGCGATACGTGCTGCTGCCGTTTTTGCGGCGGGTCTTATGCTGAGTTCGGCAATGGTTACGGCATCTTATGCCGACGACAAGCCGACTCTGGCATTTGTCGTCAACGGCGCTTCGGATTTCTGGAAGGCTGCTGAGGCCGGCGTGAAGAAGGCCAATGCCGAGCTGCCCGACTTCGACATGGAGCTGAAGTATCCTGAGCAATCGTCGGTCGCTATCCAGCAGCGACTGATGGAGGACCTAGTGTCCGCAGGCGTCAAGGGCATCATGGTTTCGGCCGTCGATCCGAAGACGTCGACTGACGGTCTGAACAAGATCGGCTCGCAAACCGCCCTCTTCACCACCGATAGCGATGC